>CADBXV010000031.1 GCA_902798645.1 uncultured bacterium | reverse complement strand
AACGATAGTTTGGCTAACGCAAGACCAGGCTCCGACAAAGTTTGAAAATTGAATAAAAAAGTCGCACACAGTGGGCCTGTGGCGCAGCGGTAGCGCAGAGGACTCATAATCCTTTGGTCGTGGGTTCGAATCCCTCCGGGCCCAAATTTAATAAAAGAGAGCATTTCAGCTCTCTTTTTTTATGTATTTTTTTGATATATTTTTTCTGGTAGTTATATTTTAACAGGACATTTGGTCGGAAAGGATAAATATTTTTAATCGGCATAAGAGCCAAGTTTAGTATGTCTTAGCGATTTTATAAGGTCGGAAATATGTTGAGTATAAATGTCCGAAATGTCCGGTTTTGGTAACACAAATGTCCGCTTTTTTGTACATTTTGTCCCAAAAATTGCACTCATAAGTACGGTTGTCTTTAGTCAACCAAAATATGTCGGTAGACTGAAGTCTATCATACTGGCTATACATTTTTAGAAAATATTAGTTTGAGATTGGCAACAACATTTCTAAACAGACTTTTAGGACTTGATGATATAATTAACGCTTGTGCTTTTAAAAACTCTTGTTTTTCCAAGTCAGGAATTTTTTTATCCTTCATAACATTTTTTATGTGTTCTCTTCGTATAGGGTCTATTAAAAGGTTTTGTAAACTTTTTCTTTTACATTTGAAAGCTGTATTGTTTTGTTGCATTTGGGTATTAGCATAAATATTTAATGACATACATTAATCCTTTCTTTATACTTGTATCATACTACACATTGTTACTCTATGTAAGTTCACTGAACTTTCAAAATTGCCTAATTTTTGAAAACAATTTACAAAAGTTTACAAAAATTTATGTCGAATAACAAAATATGCTATAATATGAATATAACTTGTTATGAATGAGGCGTAATATGAACATTTCTTTAACACCAACATTAGAAAAATTTGTACAAGATAAAGTTGCATCAGGACTTTATAATTCTGTTAGCGAGGTTATTAGGGAAGCACTAAGGCTTTTGGCATCTAAAGATACAATTTCGCAAGAGAGAATTGCACAATTAAACAGAGATATTGAAGAAGGTTGGAATGATACGGTTATTTTGGAAGGTCATTCTGCTATGAAAAAATTAATAAAGAAATATGAATAATTTAGAACTTGAAATTACAAGCAAAGCTTATAATGATATTGAAATAATTGCCGATTTTATTGCAAAAGATAATAAATCTGCTGCAAATAGAATGGTAAAATTATTTTATAAAACTTTTGAAATGTTCTTGACTCATCCTAATATTGGAAAAACAAGAAAAGATTTTACATATTTAGATGTCAAATTCTATGTTGTTAGAAAGAATTATTTGATTGTTTATCGAATTATTGATAATAAAATATTAAGAATATTGAGAGTTTTAACAACTTATCAGGATGTTTGTTCAGAATTATAATTGTCAAAATCTCTGTTCTTTCTTCTCAAACAGATGGTTCTTTTACAGTAGTTTCGAAATTGCAGGCAGATTCTGCTTAAAAAGTCAAGTACTTTTTTAAACAGAATCTGATTGTTATTTTGCAAGTGTAATTTTTCTGATAGTTTGAGATTTTGGAAGAGTTTGAGATTTTCCTTATTTACACTATAAACACTAAATTTTAGCGGTCGGAAGTTTTTAAAAACAAAAAAAATTCAAATTACCTCAAAGTATCATTTTCGGGCGTTAAAATTCTAATTTGGGAATTTGAATGGGTAAATATATACTTCAAATCACGATAAAATCTAAATCATACAAAAAGACAAAATAAGTATTTTGAAAATGTAGGGTGGAAAATGCTTTAAATACGTAGATTATTATGAATAATTGTTTACACATTTCCACCATTAAATATTTGGTGGGTACGCATCCAAAATTTATCGTATCAAATCCAAGATTGATAAGGCTTTACCCACCCTACGAACTTTTTTTGCACCCTTTTTGCACATATTTGCACTCATAAGTAGGGTTGACTTTAGTCAACCAAAATATGTCGGTAGACTGAAGTCTACCCTACTTGCTGTTTTTTCTTCTGAAACCGACTGTTATATTACATTTGCACCGTCTTTGCACACTTTTGCACATAATTGCATTCAATAGTTGTTGGGCAAGAATGCCCAACCTACAGACTAGCCTGACATTAAATAATATTAAAAATTATTGTCAAGCAATGCTTGACCTACAATTATAAGCGAAAATGTGTTTTTGATGTATTTTTTTGAGTCCGTAGATAATGTTTAAAATATACATTTTCCCCAAAAAAGAAAAACTTGACTTTTTAGACATTATCTACATGCTATTGTATAAACACAATCGCTGTTATAAAAGTTGATATTGAAAGATATTATTGGGTTTCACCCAATCTACCAACTTGCATATTTACAGCATTTGTTCGTATTCATTTAACGTCGTGCCGTTTATATTTTTCCAAACAATACGACCGTTTGTGCTACAGCCTGATACAATATCAGAAGCTCCCGAAGGTGATTTAAAATAAATATCCTCTGTGGTTATGTAATAATCTTCACAATCGTACAATAGCCCTTCGTGTATTAGCTCCTGCCTTTTTTTATCTCCTCTGCTTCCTTCAAAAGATGGGACTGCGTTTTTTCTATACAAGAATTTTTTAGCAACTTATATCCATTATCCGTAATAATAAGTTTGGCTTCTTTATCTCTATTATTCTTTTTTAAATTCATTTTAAATACTTCATCACTATAGTCTTTTTGTGAAATATCTTGGCTACTTCCCGTATTTAAAAAATCTATCATGTTTAAGGTATTTAATATAAATAGAATCCTTTCTTTAAATCCTTCGGACTTTGCAAAATCATAATACATTCATCTGCCATATCCCACCTCTAAAAATATTATACAAATTTTCTATGACAATTTTCTTATCTGTTCTTGGGCTTCTTCATCTTCCGGAAATATATCCGTCAACTTATATAAATATTCCAATGCTTTATCATTGTCATTGAGTTTTTCATAACAATTTGCAATATTCTTTAACACAGATATATTATCCGGATACTTTTTAAGTAAATTGTCAAATATTACAAGAGCCTGGTTATAGTCTTCCAGTGCAAAATAAGTTAAAGCCAGAGTGTTTTGAGTTTCTATATCCGGATTTTGAGCCACCGCTTTTATTAAATACCTTTTTGCATCCTCATACTCTTTTCTTGCATACATAATTCTTCCTGCGCAGTATTGAATATATTCATGGTGATGATTTATTTTAAGAGCTTTCATTATGTACTCTTTAGATTCATCCAGCTGATTAAGGATAAGCTTATTAAGTGCCATAAAAGTCAGTGCCAAAACATTCTCAGGCTCTATTTCCAAAGCCTCTTGATAATACCTTTCCGCTTCCGAATTTCTGGATGTTGAATACAAAAAGTTTCCGTATTCAAAAATTATCTCAAAGTCATTTGGGGATATTTTCATAGCCGTTTTAAATTCTTCATCTGCATAATCAAACAAACGCTTATTCAAATAAATTACCGCTAAATCCTTGTGAGCTTTTGCCATATTAGGATTCATCCTTATAGCTTTCTTTAATATTCTTTCTGCCGTATCGGTATCACACAAACTGGAAGAAAGAACGGCATATTGATGCATAACATCAGCTGTCGGATTGTTTTTTAAAATAATATTGTCATATAACTGTTTTGCTTGGCTTAACTTATTTTCTTTAATATACAAATTAGCCAATTTTTGAGCAGGCAAAACAAACTTTGGATTTATATATACAATAGCCTCCAGCATGGATATTGCGGTTTGAGTATCTCCGATTGCTTCATAGCAGGTTATAAGATTAAATTTATAATTCTCTTTTTCAGGATGTTGAACTAATAAGCGCTTATACACATTAATTGCCTCTTGATATTTTTCCGATTTAACAAGAGACAATGCATAAGTGGTTTTGAATATCTCATCATTGTCATCCAGTTCTACTGCTTTTTCTAAGTATTTACAAGCTTCTGAATGATTTTTCTGAATTTGGTATGCTGAACCAAGATTAAAATAACTCATAGCGTTATTAGGAAACATCTCTATGGCTTTTTTATAACATTTTATTGCCATATCACTTTTACCCGTTGCCATATATGCTGTTCCTAAACTGTTATAAACACCGAGATTATCCGGTGCTTTTTGCAAAGCCTTTTCTAAAGGTTCAATACTATTTTTAAAATCTTTAAGCTTCATATATGCAGTTCCGATTATAAAATCATATATGTAATCCTCCGAGTCATATACTTGTGCTTTCAAGGCATATATTACTGCTTCCGACATCATGTTAAGTTTAAGAAAAACAACACAAAGACTCTTATACGCTTCAATATATTCTACTCTTAGTTCAATTACTTTTATATACGCATTCTTTGCAGAAACAAAATCTCCCAAATTATTATAACAATTTGCTAAATAAAACCAAGCTGTTGCATCTTCTGGAGAATATTTTACAACGGTTTCAAAATGAGTTTTTGCCTTTTCCCAATCTTCCGTATTAACTTCTGCAAGCCCTGCAAGCTTTATCAATTCTACATTATCAGGTTCTTCAAGAAGCGCCGTCGCAGTAAGTGCCAGAGCTTCTTCAAAATTTTTATTCCCGACCAATTCACTTATTTTGTCTATATCAGCCATTTCTCTTTCCTTTTGTTTATAGAATATGCTTTTATTATACACGATTAGTTAAAAGTATAAAACATAAAAGCGGAAAAATAAAATATTTTCCGCTTTTTTAATATTATAAAATACTTAATTTTAAAACTTATCCGCCAAAATAGTTTTTTAACCCGGATGTTAAATTTTTATTTTTACAAAGCTTCTTCAATTTTGATATAGCTCTGTTTTCGATTTGACGAATTCTTTCTCTTGAAACGCCGTATGAAGAACCAATTTCATCAAGAGTTTTCTTATTACCGTCATTGTTCAATCCGTACCTTAGAATTAGTACATCCCGTTCTTTTTGACTTAATTGATTAAGCATATTTTTTATATCCTCAAGCATACTCTCTTGAGAAACTATATTATCAGGCGCAATCGTTGATTCATCTACTATATAATCAATTATCTTATTGGAATCATCTTTTTGTCCTGTAGGAGTATCAATACTAATCGTAGATTGTGTCGATTTAATAATAGATGTAAGCTTTGAAACAGAAATTCCCATCTCGTCTGCAATTTCTTGTTTATTTGGGATTCTTCCAAGCTTGGTTGTCAAATCCATTGTTGCTTTTTTTATCTTATTTATTGATTCTATTAAATGAATCGGAAGTCTTATAATTCTTGCTTTATCAGCAATTGCCCTTGTTATTGACTGCTGAATCCACCAAGTTGCATAAGTAGAAAATTTATAACCCTTTGTATAATCAAATTTTTCTGTAGCTTTTATTAAGCCCATGTTTCCTTCCTGAATTAAGTCTAAGAAAGAAAGTCCTCTGCCGATATATTTTTTAGCAATACTTACTACTAACCTCAAATTTGCATTTATAAGAACTTTTCGTGCAATTTCGCTTTGAGTTTCGTATATTTTCTTTGCAACTTCAAGTTCTTCTTCAGTTGAAAGAAGCGGAATTTTACCGATTTGTTGAAGATAAATCCTTACTGAATCATCCGAATTTACGGAATTTAAACTTTCCTGCGTTTTCGGTTCCTCAATTTCTATAGAATCTTCATCGTCGTCATCCATTGTTTCTATACTGTTAAAATCTATTCCTTCATCAGAAATATCATCTGCCATTATATTTAATGTATCTGTTTTTTTACTCATTTTTCTCTTTCCTCTTATTTTTTTTGCATAATTGGGAAACATATTCAAATAATATTATAGCAGTTGCATTAGAAACATTTAAAGAATTAAAATTTGTTAACATCGGAATTTTAACCTTAAAGTCCGCAAGCTTAAGCAATGACTTTGATATACCTGCATGCTCCGCTCCCATAATTAATGCAAAATTTATATCTGTATAATCTATCTCATAATGATTCTGCTCCGCATGATGATCGGATGCAATTACCCAATAGTCGTTTTCTTTTAGTTTTTGTATCGTATTTACAAGACTGTTTGTTTTTATTATTGAAATATGATTTATTGCTCCCGCACTTGTCTTTTCAACTGTTGAATTTATTAAAACACCTCGCCTTGAAGGTAATATTATACCTTTTATACCTGCACACACACAAGATCTTATTATTGCACCTACATTGTGAGAATCTTCTACACCATCTAATATTACAACAGATGACAATTTTCCTTTTTGCTGCGCTATAAAATCTTCTAACTCAATGTATTTAATTGGTGCAACTTGCGCAATGACACCCTGATGCTTACCTTCAGGCTCGAGAGCATTCAACTTTTCTTTTGCAACAAATTGAAATATTACACCGTTCTTTTTTGCTAATTTTTTTATTTGTTCTATTTTGACATCCGCTCTTGCACTATTGGATATGAGAATTTTATTAAATTCTCTGTCACATTTTTCCAAGGCTTCTATAATTGCATTTTTTCCATATATAATTGTTGTATCCATATGTTAATTGTACCTTTTATATAAAGTTTTAATTTCATACAAATGTATGAATTTTTTTTCTAATTATTTACATTATGTACAAAATTTAAGATTTATTGTACAATAAAAAAAAAGAGGAAGTAAAACGTGTTAAAGAAGAGTGTAGTAGTTGGCGTATCCGTTTCACCTGAAAACGGTTTGGAAATTGCTCAAATAGATTATACAACAGGTACTGTTTTAAAGTACGGACGTAAATCTGTTGACTATAATATAGTAAAAAGAGAAATCTCTGATTTGGACTTATTTAAAGAATCTTTACAGGATTTGTTGGAAGAGATGGCAATTCCTAAAGGTACGGAGCTAGTTTTAAACCTGCCTACCGTTGCATTTAAAGTTGTTGATTATCCTGCAGCATTAGATTCGGTACAAGTTGAAAATGCTATTGAACAGGAAGTATATGACAATCCTTATTTAAAGAATTATGAACCTTGTTTTAGCTACGCAACTGTAAATTCTTCTTTACAATTTAATAAAATTGCATACACAGCAATTCAAAAATCTACCATTATTGAGCTTATATTGTCAATAAAGGAAATGGGTTACAAAGTTATCGCTGCAGATACATCAGTTAATTCCGTACTGCACTCTTTAATTTATTTGGAAAGAGTTAATACAGAACCGGACACAAACTGGGTATTGGTTACTATTGATAACAGCTGCTGCAGAGTTCTTTCAATGCTTGGCAGAAATTATTTGGATAGCTTTGAAGAAAAAATCAGTATCGGCGAGGTATTAAGCGATGCGGAGAATTACGCAACGGTAATTGCAGCAATAGAACCAATATTAAAGAATTTGCCTTCAAAATATTTATGCGTTGTTTCAAAGACAAATGTTATAAGCGCAGAAGTAATTGCAAATAAAATTACTTATACAGCACCTATTATTTATTTAGAAGCAAACAGTTTCCAAAAAGAGCAGTTATTAAATTGCTCTGAGTTAGTTGATACAGAATACACAAAAGCAATTTCATTAGATGCAATAGGTGCTGCAATTTATGTACCGTATTCAAAAACTTCATATGTAAACTTTAATTTATTTAACAAAACTTTGGATGATATTTATTGGAACGAACAACCGCCGTCAATTATGAACGGAAAAGTTGTTTTAACCAATAACTTATTAATATTCTTATTTACTGTATTCGCATCAATTGTTATTGCAATGCTTATATTAGCTTTAGGCTGGTTGGCCGTACAAGAAAAGACTATGCAAAATGATATTGATAAAATGAATCAGGAAATCAGTAGTATTGACAGATATATAGAGGCTCACAAAGATGTTTCATCAGCAACATTTGATGAAGGAGATGAGATAAAACTCGGATTATTACATAACAAAGGTATCTATTCGTATTACACAATTGTCGGAACGGAAATTCCTAAAAAATTGTGGTTAACGCACCTAAAATTAGGAGATAAAACAACTATTGAAGGTCAAGCAGATAACTTAGAAAGCGTTTATGCATTCTTCAGAAGTATAAAAGACTATAATCCGAATTCGGATATAACTTTACAAAAACTTGGACTTGCAACTGCCGGCTCTCAAGATTTGGAAGACATTGATACCGCATCTGTTTTATCTACAATAAATGCAGATTTCTATGATTTTAGAATATCAAACGAACCTGAAGAGAAAAAAACTGATAAAGGCAAAGATAAGAAAAGCGGCGATTTGCCTGAGTTAGAGCTTATAAATTAGAGGATAATAAATTATGGACAAATATAAAAGATACATGGGTGTCATAGCATTTGTAGCTGCAGTTGCATTATTAATATTTATTTGTGTTTCTGTCATTTCTCCAAAAATACAAAATTTAAATGATACTAAATTAAGCGTAGAAGATTTGCAACAAAACCTAGAAGCAAAAAGAAACGCTAAAATAAATATTCAAAAGAAGTTAAAAAAATTAAAACAATCCGTAATGTCTTCTCAAAAAAAGATTTACGCTCCGATGGAAGATAAGCTTGGAAATGATACATTATTTTTCACATTATATAGCGACGTAATTGAGATGGTACATAACAATACTATTAAGATTAAGTCTATTGATTACCAATATAATCCTGAAGGAGATATCTTCGTAGCACAAGGATCTGAATATTTTGTATGTGACGTAAATATGGAAATTGTATCTAATTATACGAATTTAGGTAAATTAATCCAAGATATTTATCAATATCCTTATTATATAAGAATTAACAATATTGAAGTTCTTCCTTATCCCAAAGATAAGAAGATATTGCTTTCAAAAATCAGTTTAAGATTGTATTCTCGAACCTCTCCTGAAGCAGAAGCCATAGCAGAAGATAGAGAACAATCTTCTAATCAAATTGAAGGAGCAGACGTTCCGCTTCCGCAATAAAATGAATAAACAGTTTAGCAGAAAAATTCCTATGTCCTATATTGGCATAGGGATTTTTTATAATGTTTATGGTAATATTATACAGAGAGGGGCGTATGATAGGGAAGAATAATGTCAATAATTTAACCGGAAAAGACTGGTTAAAAAATGCTATAAATTTTTGGAATTTTGAAACATTTGATATTGAAGCTATATACAATAAATTTTTAAATTTCTGTTACAAAAATCGTACAGAATCCGGAATACTAAAAAATATTAATAAAATAAGCATAAAAGCATCGGATTTTTCGTTTAATTATATAAAAAGTTTTAAAGATGCTGAAAAAAGTTTGGAAACGATATTAAAAGGCGCATACAATTCTTATCATGCCGTTTTTTTAGAGTCTGAGTTTATTGAAGATAGTTTTTTGCCGTCATATTACACTGCCAATCTTGATATAGACGGCATTGAATACAGGGGAAAGATTGTTATAAATATAAAAGATTCCAAAAAAACATATATATCTCTGCTTTTTTTAAACAGGCTCAAAGAAAAAATTAATGAATACAATTTTAAACCTTTTGATAAAATAAGACATTTACCTTTAAATTCGTATGTAATTGAAAGCAAGTCAAAAATAGACAAGATAGGTTTAAAGCATCCTGCTCCATACAGCTATATTGACATAAAAGAGTTGACGGAGATTGAGAATATCAAGAATCAAACTATTTTAGATCCCTTTCTGGGTGTGGCATCAAC
This sequence comes from uncultured bacterium, assembly GCA_902798645.1. Taxonomy (GTDB): domain Bacteria; phylum Cyanobacteriota; class Vampirovibrionia; order Gastranaerophilales; family Gastranaerophilaceae; genus CAG-196. The sequence goes on along the minus strand of CADBXV010000031.1, from coordinate 8,561 downwards.
GATTATCGGAACATATGAAAATAATTACAATATAGGAATAGAGCTGAATAAAACGTATGTAAGTTTAATAAAAGAAAGATTTGACTCAATTAATGTTCCTGAAGAAGCGCTTAAAAAAAGTACTATAATCTGCGGAGATTCGCTTACGGAAATTGATAAAATAAAACATAAAATCGACTCTGTTATCACTTCACCTCCATATTTTAATATTCTAAAAAATAAAACCTCGGGTGTAAGAACCGATAAAAGTCAATCAAGACAAGGAATAGATTATTACAGTGATAATAATAAAGATTTTGGAAATATTAATAATTATGAAAAGTATCTTGAATCTATGCAAAATTTATTTACAAAAATCAGAAAAAAAATGTCAAACGACGGAAATATTTATTTAATTATAAGTGATTTTACAATTAACAAACGAGAAAAAGACATTCATTCGGATTTTGTTAAATTATTAAGTAACTGTGGTTATTTATATAGCGGAACATCATATATTTTTCAGAATCAAAAAGCCATATATCCTTTCGGCTATCCGTATAAATTAGTAATTAATCACATTTTTCAATACATTATAAAATTTAAGGTTGAAAAATAATGAATGTAAATAAAAAAAAATTAACAACAGAATATAAAAAAAGAAGAAAGCTTGGACAATTTTTTACAAGCGAAATTCTCGTTGATTATATAACAAAGATATTTCAAATTAATTTTTCAGATAAAGAAATTTTAGAGCCGTCTTTTGGCGGATGTTCTTTTATTAAGTACATCAAAGAAAATTCGAAGAACAATCATATTACAGCTATAGATATTGATAAAAAACTATGTGCCAAATATTCCGGTGAATTTGAAGATATAGATTTTATATGTAAAGACTTCCTTTCATATGAAACGAACAAAAAATTTGATATCGCAATAGGAAACCCTCCGTTTAATTTAAAAACAAAATATAACTATTACGATTCCACAGAAGGATTTTTGATAAAGAGCTTAAAAATGCTTAAACCTTCAGGGTATCTATATTTTGTTATGCCGTCTACTATTTTAAGGAACAAACAGTATCAAAGACTTAGAGAATTGATTATAAATAATTACAAAATAGAAGGAATTATCAATACTTCTGATTACGAATTTTTAGGTGCAGATATTGAAACAATTTTTATATGTATAAAAAATGAAAAAGTAAAACAACAAAAATATTTTTATATTTCTGATAATTCAAAAAAAGAAATAATTTTAAAAGTAAACAAACGGTTTACAATATTATTAAACAATACAAAAACATCTCAAAAACTTAAAGAAAAAATCGGAAATCAGAATTTAGGACTGATATTTGATATATATAGAGGAAAATCTGATAATAAAAACAGCCTAAAAGGAAGACAAATTAACTATTACAATCATTATTTAAAAATGAAAAGCGGAAATGAATACTTTATAGGTTTGCAAAATATTGCATATAGATTTACGTCTAACCTGATAAGGGGAGATAAGGGAAAAATCAATGACACAATTACTTTACTTGTCCCAAAAACTAAAAATGACTGTAAGTATTTGTGTTTTATCTCCGAATTTTTAAATTCATCAATTGCAAATTATTTTCTGCATGTGAATGCTCTTAACGGTTGCAAATTAACTATTCATATAGATAAATACTATATAGAAGACATGCCGGTTCCGAGTTATGACAGCAGTTTTAATCAATACATTACACAACTGAATAAAATCGGTAATACTAAAGAAGTCGGAGAATTCAGAAACAACTATTTTTACAAACTTTTTAATTTAACTAAACCGGAAATCGTTGAAATTGAGTCTTTGTGGACATACCCAAAATTTAGAGAAAAACACCAATATGTTCTAAAGGAGGAAATATAATGGGATATAAAAATGAAGTTGACATGTATCCTGATATTATCAATAGCATCTCTGAAAAGATGGAATTTAGAGAGTACAAGTACAAAATATTTAAAACATGGCAGACTTTTGATGATGAATTAAAAGTTTTGTATCCGAATGCTATTTCTATTCTTAATAAAAACGTACTTCCGGATATTACAGTAATTTACAAAAACTCGGCTAATGAACAAAAGTGCTTGATAATAGAAGTAAAAAGAGATGCTCTGATAGTTAAAGATATAGCACAAGCTAAAATGTACGGAGACATATTTAATGCTGACTCTGTCCTACTGGTTTCAAGTAAGGAGATAAGAAAGAGTTTTGTTGAATTTTCATTTATAAATGAACACTTTTTAAAATGCTCTAACGGAACACAATTATACACATGCGTACTGGATAATAAACAATTACAAACACAAAATTGTTTCCCTTGTGACGGAGGCTGGATAAAATGATAACCGAAAATCAAGCATACTTTTTAGGTTTAATGTATTCCAAGGGGAATATATTGATTGATAAAGATAATAAAATCAAATTCAGAATAAATATAAAATTCAGAAGACCGAATGATGAAGCGCTAAGAAACGATAACAAGTATACCGCAAAAAGATTACACAAAGGCGGTAAAGAAAAATTAGTCTCAAGATTTTCTGATGATTGTTTCAAAATAAAGAAAATGCTTACAGATGAATTAGGGTTATGTTTTGATGTTTTGCACGGTTCAACCGATGAATACAACTGGGGTAAAAAAACAATTTCAATTACCTCAGAGTCCGTATCTGATACAAATGAATTGTTTACTTTCCTTTTTCAAACAAATAAATTGGACAGCACAACATTAAGATCATTTCCGTTTTCACATAATATGGAAAAATCAAAGCCTGTTGCACTTGCTTTTATCCAAGGTGTTTGTGATGCTTGTTCGCTCGTAGCGAATGAAGCTTCTTCTCAAAATGGCGGTAACGGAAAACCAAGAATACAGCTTGAGCCTGACCAAGAACGGTGGGAATTGTGTATTGGATTATGTAAAATGTTTCAGGAGGGACTTGGTATAAGAGTTAATAACATCAACTGGGGACACCCTCAAATAAGAACAAGCTGGAGAGGGCAAAATCACCAATTTAGGGTTAATTTGTCCGATATTCCGCAAAATATTGAAATCTACAGACTTAAGTATAAACGTGAAGAATATCTTGAATTATACAAAAGGCGCAATGTAACTTATAACCCGAACTTGAATTTATGCCCGTTAAAAAAGAAAACCGTTAAACAGGATATGTGCATTGATTTGAGTTCATCTGATTCGGAAGAATTGAACAATACTCTGTTAGATGAAAGGATAAGAGGAATCTCTGTTGACAAAAAATCTATAAAAAGCATTTTGGTCTGTTATTTATTAGGCTGCAAAAGATGCAATGAATATATTAATGTGTCAGTAGACGGTAAGATTATATAATTTGTAAAGTGCTAATCAAATCTCTATCGCATTTTATGTAGTTTCTTTTTTACTTTTATTTTTTGTTTTATTAAATTTTATTTTTGAAAATAAAGCCTTTGTTTTTAGCTTGAATACTTGAGCCTTAGAAGTTTTCTGCTTACCGTATATCAACTCGTCTATTTCTTTTTCTTCTTTTAATTCTTGTTTAATTTTTTCTTGTTCTATTTTAGCTTTTTCTTTTGCCGCTTTTGCTTTTTGTTTTTGAGCTTTCTTTTCTTCTCTGATTTCTTTTTTAGACTTTGTAGTATTAATTTCAGCCCTTACAAATTTTTGTCCGTGGCTTACTTCTGTTTGCGTAGCAGATTCTTCACCGGCACCGTCATTTTCATTTACCCCTTTTGGTTGTCTTAAAGCAACAAGCGTGTCAAAATCAGGCGACAAGCTTAAATCAATATGGAATCTTCCCCAGCTGCTGGTCTCATATCTATTACTCATAAGAGGGAAGCCCCAAGCCATTCTTAGATTAAATTCTCCCGGTAAATTGATTTTTGTACCAAAACCTATGCTGGCAAGGAAGTCACTTCCGTCATAACTTTGATGTCCTGCACCGCTTCCTTTATACGGGAAAATTCCTGCGTGGTCAGCAAATACAAAACCTTTAACATAGCTTCCGATAAATGGGGTCGGAGTATTTGGACGTTTTTTTGTATAAATTACTCTCGGACCTAAAGGAAACATTAGTTCCGCACTCAAGATATATCCGTTACGTCCGACTAAAAGACCTTCTGAATAGCCTCTTACGGTTGTTGCACCACCTGCTAACATTTGATCTACATAAGGTACATCTTTCTTTGGAATAAATTGATAGTTGCCTCTTATCGTTCCGACAAATCCGTGTCCGAAATCGTGCAGTCTTAAAACACCACCGTCTACTTTTAAGTAGTTAGAATTTTTATCAAATATCGGGAATGAATATCCGACATTTTGGTTAACATACCAAATACCTTTTTTTGTATCATATCTGTATGTTAAACCTGTTGTCGCAGTTGTAACCTTATCTTCAAAAATATCGTGTCCGTCAAAACTTGTTGCAGAATGCTTATACGCAATAGATGTTATACTTGATAATTCTGTCCACGGTTTCCTTATAATAGGTTGAGTAAAGTACAAAGAATAATTTTGCGAACGGCTTTCTATGTTAAAAATTCTGTATGCTCCATTTCCAATATCAGAATTAGAAGATGAAAACATAAACCCAATTCTGCCGTCTTTTTTATTAACAGGGAAATTATAATCAGCAAATGGGGTTATCGAATGCTTATTTGCATAAAAACCTAATGTCAAAGGGTCACGATGTTTTGTTAAACTGTCATGCCTGAGCATTAAACCGCCACGGTACTCACCAATTGACTTTCTGCCTGAATTGTCCATCATACCGGTTATGTGGAACGGAATTTTTTCGTGAGCTTTGATATTTACATCAGTTGTACCCATTTCGGATTGACCGGCACTAAGAGAACCTGTCAGCTGTACACCGCTGTTGTATCTGTTAAATACGACCATTGAACGCTCTAAATCTTGAATGTTAAAGACATTTCCTTTGTGTAAATCGAGCCTTTCCTCTATATATTTTGATCTTGTCCACTTGTTTTCGGAAACACTTACATCACCAACTCTTCCTTCAACAAGTTTTATTTTTACAACACCGTTTTCTAATGCTTGAGGCGGCAAAAATGCTCTGCAAGTAACACAACCATTCCTTGCATACCAATTATTAAATTTTGCAACAACTTCTTTTAATTGCTCGAAAGTTAAATTTTTACCTCTATAATCTTTTAGAATACCTTCTATATCTTCAACTGTCATAATATAAGAAGGTGAAACCTCAAATTTATCAACATAAACACCTTTTGTTGCAAATTCTTCCGGTTTAGCTTTTTCAAAAGTTCCTTGTTGCTTTTTTAATTCCTCATCTTTTTCAGCTTCACCACTTTCCTTGCGTTCTTCAAATCTTTTGTAATCTTCTTGAATTTGTCTTTCCATCTGATGTTGTCTTAAAATATCCAAATTTTGATTATTAATAGTTCCGGCTTGCGGAATAACGCCGGCCGGCATATCCGGAACAGCGGAGACTGACAGTTGGACCGCAGCAAGGCAAATTAGTAAAAAACTCTTTTTCATTTTTCCTCTGATTTTAAAGAAATGATACCATGAAAAATTAAAAATTTTCAACAAATTTTTTACAAAAAAAAAACAAATTTTTTTACAAAAATTTCAGTAAAAATTTTATATTTTTTAATGAGGTTAAAACTCTCCTAACGAGCGGCTTTTGACACTATGATTTTGAATGTAAATTTTTGTAAAAATTTAGCCTTATTTTATTACGAGAAATGCATTTAATTGTTAAAATTATAATAATAATTTATATCAGTGAAAATCAACTATTATTAGGAATAAAAGAATGGCAAAGAATTTCTTACAAAAACTTACAGCAACCCTGATTTGTACGGGTATGCTTTTATTTGGTTTACCAACAAGTGTTATAGCATCTGAAATATCAGGTGTTAATCCGACAGGAAATGTCTATAACATTGAAGCTGCAAAAGTTGCAGGCAGCACAGGATTTAGGGAATACGAGAAATTTAACCTTTCTCAAGGAGATATAGCCAACCTTATATACAAGGAAGGCTATTCAAAGTTTGTTAACCTCGTTGACAACCAAGTTATTATAAACGGTATCCTGAATACGATGAAGGATAACAACTTCTATAACGGACATGCCATTTTTGTTTCTCCTAACGGTATAGTTGTAGGTGCTTCAGGTATTCTTAATGTAGGTTCTTTAACATTAATGGCACCGTCACAAAATGCTTATAATTTATTCAAAAAAACATATGGGGATAATTTAAAAGATTTCGAGTTCGATTTAAAGAATGATAACTACAAAAGTCTTATAACAAATTCTTCAGGTGATGTTATAATTAACGGTAAAATTTTTGCAAGAGAAGATGTTAATGCATACGGCAGAAGAATTTTAACGAATGTTAATCCCGATGATATAACAAAATCGGCAAATGCAAAACCGGCAGTTTTTGCAGGTGTTCAAGGGTATGATAAACAAATAACTGCCGATAGTGCTGCAGAAGCATTATTTAATTCTCTTGTATCAAATGATACCGAAAATGCTGATAATATTGAGTTAAAAGACGGTAAAATAGCACTTGTTACAAATAAAGCCAATGAAGAAATACTAACAACCATAAATGTAAAAACCGAATCAAACGGCAATATGGGAAACAACGCTAACAACCCCAACGACACAACAAATGACTCAAATAATGATTCAAATAAAAAAACAACTACAACTACAACAATTATAAACACTGTAAGCGGTCTTAAAACGGTTAAAACAAAAGCGCCTAACCCTGATAGTACTTCTGACAAAGACAAGGATAAAACCACAACAACATATTCAATAGACAAAACTTACGAAAAATCATCGCTTTCAGATAATTCTTCCGAAGTAAAAATAGATAGCACAACACTGGCAGCAGGAAAAATAAACATTGAGGCTAATGATACTTCTGAGAAAGAAGTATCTGATGATACAATAAAAGCTTATAATGATGCGCTAAAAGCTGCTCAAAATAACAATAATGACGGCCAAAAAGATGATACTTCAAAAGATAAAACAACCGGTAATGAAATTCATAAGAGCTTTAAAGATGTTGCACCGGCTGCAAAAGCTACCGTAACCATTACTAATTCTAAATTAATTGCCGACTCAATCTCTATTGAAGCGAACGCAAAAAGCTCCACAGAAACAAGTCTTCAACTCTTAGACACAATCTACGAAAAATGGATTGGCACGTTTGGAACAGATGTCGTAATGGCAATCATGATGAAGATTAATGAAGACGAGCTTCCTGAAGGAACACCTGCTTATGAATGGCAAGTTTGGAAAGCAATCAAAAGCTACTTTAGTGATGACACTTATGATTTCTTTGACGGTGCAAAAGCAGTATCAAGCATAAACATTACAAATACTGATATTATGGCTGTTGATTCAGTTGATATAACATCAAATGCGGAAGCAAAGCTTGATATAAGTACTGCCACTATGGATTCAAGCTCTGCGTTTATGTATGGTTTGGGAGCTTCAACCGAATCTAAAGTTAATATAAAAGATTCTAAAATCTCTACTTCCGCAGATGACGGCGAAGTAAATATTAACGCACTATCTAATTTGACTGAAAAACTAAAATATGACGGAACAAAATTCTTATCATTATTTACGGAAAAGAAGAGTAGCGGGAATGCTTCAGACTCAGGAGAAGGCGGCAATACCGGCGAAAAACCGAGTTCCGGCTCGGATGACGAGGGTAACTCAGGCGAAAAACCAAGTTCCGGTTCAGATGGAGAAGGCAACTCAAATGAAAAGCCTAACTCAGATTCAGACAACAATCAGAATGCAGATAACGGTGATAACTCAGATTCTAATAACAAAAACCCTGACACCAATTCTGATACCGGTAAAGGAAAAACTAAACTTTTAGCATCTGCTCAAGACAATGCAGATAGCGGATCTGATACTAATAAAGATGATTCCGGCAAAGATTCCGGCTCTGATAAAGATAAAACTGATGGCGGTTCCGACGGAAAGACTGACACAAGCACCGATGGTAAAACCGACACAAGTACAGATACAAACAAAGATAAAGACAATGATAACGGCAGTTCAGAAGATAAAAATAAGGTATCTGCATACAACCTTGTTCTTTTAAATAACACAGTTAAAAATGATACAAATGTAACTATTGATAATACTACTGTTGAATCAACTAATTTGAATGTTAGAGCAATAGGATATAATGAAACTGATGTTTCGCTAAAAAATGTTTCTAATGTCGGTGAAAATTCTGAACACACGGGTGTAGCAGCCGCTATGCTTATTAACCACTTTAGGTCTAATACAAAAATTGATGTAAAAAATAATTCTAAAATTACATTAAAAGAAAAAGAAGCAAAAACAGAAACAAAAAAAGATGATGATGGTAATGAAACAAAAGTAACAACCACATACGGTGATGCAAAATTTGTATCTCAAAATGTCAACAATATAAGCAATTCCGTAGAAAGTGAAGTCAAAGCTAAAGAACAAACAAATAAAAATACAAAGACTGAGATTACGGATAACGAAAAAGGAATTCTTACAAAAGCATAC
>CADBXV010000030.1 GCA_902798645.1 uncultured bacterium | reverse complement strand
ATTACCGCTAATAAAAATACAGTTCCGAATGATCCTCAAAGCCCATTTGTAACATCAGGTATAAGACTTGGTGCTGCTGCTATGACAACAAGAGGGTTTAAAGAAGAAGATATGAGAGAAGTCGCAAGAATTATTGCTGAAGCTATCAAAAATTCTGATAATGAAGGAATTTTGGATTCATTAAGACAAGATTCTTTAAAACTCTGCAAAAAATATCAGCTATATTAGTGAAAATAGTAAAGGTGGGCACACCTTACGGTTTTGCCCACCCTACTTTTCTGTTGCATATTACGAATCATTATTGAGACCAAAAGGCTGAACTATCTTTTTTATGGCTTCTTGTTCTTTTTCTTTAGCTTCTTGATAAAGTTTCTGTCCTTCTTTTTGACAAAGTCTTCTTTCAAAATCTTCGACACTTTCACCATCTTTTATGTCATCAGCAGAACCTTCTTTTATACCAAAATGCACTCGTATATAATTTATATGAGTATTTTTTTGTTGCTCTGTCCATGCTCTAGTTGCAAGTTCTTCATATAATTTATATGTTTCTATATTTTCACGTTCAAAATCTTCCAATGTCCAACCTTCTTGTATCTGAAAACCTTGAAATATCTTTATATTCTTTGCATTTGCAACTTCTTCTGTATCGATTTTTTCTCCGCCTTTAGAATTATACATAGAAAAAATTTGTTCCAATGACAATGGCTTATTATAAATAAAACCCATAATTAAAAATCCTTTCTTTGAGTTAAAACATAATCTTACATGTTTATATATCGGCTGGTTTGTGAAAAACTTTAGGGATAAATGGATAAAGAAGGACAAATTGTTACAAAAATTTACAATCATATTATTGACCCCTATATTTACCATTTCCTTTGTCATAGAATAAAATTATTAAACTGTCATGCTGAACTTGTTTCAGCATCTGATTATTTACAAGCCCCTGAAACAAGTTCAGGGAGACATAGAATGTAGGGTACGTTGTTTTGATGCACCTATAAAAAGGATATTATGATAATCAAACTTACACACGCACATATAATCGGAGCTTTTATTTCATACCTTATTGGTGTGTTTATAGTACCAATGGTTATAGAGTTCTCTCAAAAAGAAGGACTTGTTGACCTACCTAATGAAAGAAAAATACACAAAACACCTGTATCAAGGCTTGGCGGCATTGCGATTTGGTCAAGCGCAATGCTTACCTTTTTTGTTTTGGTGTTATTAAGTTATTATCCCTATGGCAGTCTGCTTTCAGGAATACTTCTCGGTGGTTCATTAATGTTTCTGCTGGGATTGGTGGATGATGTATACAATTTGGACGCAAAATTTAAGCTGTTTATACAACTTGCCGTTGCAACTATTGTTTATCTTTTAGGTGTCCAAATTGATACAATATTTAATCCGTTTGGCATGGGTGTTTTGCATTTGGGTTGGTTATCATATCCGATTACAATTTTGTGGATAACAGGAATCTCTAATGCTGTAAACTTTATTGACGGTGTTGACGGACTTGCAGGATCTGTAATTACAGTAAGTTCAATAACATTAGCTCTTATAGCGGCAGCAATGAGTCCAAATCCTTCAGTAACAGCGCTGATAGCATTTATCCTTGCCGGTTCCATGCTGGCATTTTTAACCTATAACTTTAATCCTGCAAAAATATTCATGGGAGATTCAGGAGCATTATTTTCAGGTTTCTTGCTGGCAACACTCTCTATTGCAGGGGTTATGAAAGGTGCTGCTCTTGCTGTTTTGTTACCATTCCTTGTCCTTGCTGTACCGATAATTGATATTACTTTTTCAAGTATCAGAAGAATAATGAAAGGTAAATCACCTTTTGTTGCAGATGCGGAACATATTCATCATAAACTGTTGAAAGCTGGATTATCACAAAAGAAAACAGTTGCTATTTTAACTCTGTGCGCAATAGGAGGCGGAGCAATTGCAACATACTTTACCGGGACTTTACAAAACTATTTCTTATACATTGCTGTTCTTATAATAATTATGCTAATTCTTAGCTTCATAAGTATAAAAACAAAACCGCAAGCAATTGAACCGCACGAAGAAGAATAACATCGTCAGATTTTAGTATATTATTGTATTTTGATGTATAATACTGATATGGGATTGAGACGAGTATTTATACTGGTATTTATCTATATTTTATTTGTAATGCCTTGTTTTGCTATAAAAATAGGGCTTCAAACACGTGTCAATAAAACTTATCTCGGAGCATCAACAAAAGCTCAATTACTGGATGCAAAAACAAACAAGCTCTTATTTGAGATGGAAAAAATGAAAGGATATGAGTTAAAACCATACAGAGGTGTTATTGCGATAAAAATTGACGGTAAATACCGTAAAATAGGCACCAATCAAATAATTATAAAGCCGGAAGAAGGCGGTTTTGTGAGCGTAAAAAGAAAATGGTACAGAGGACATTTTAAAGTCATAAATGACGACAATTCTCTAACTGTTATGAATGACCTGCCTTTGGAACTTTATATACGGGGTGTCGTACCGTCGGAAATGCCTTCGGGTTGGGAACACGAAGCTCATAAAGCACAAGCAATTGCGGCAAGAAGTTATGCTGCTGCAAACATGGGTAAACGTGGAAAATACGGTTATGACCTTAAAGACACACCGGAAGACCAAGCGTATGGGGGCGCTTCCGTTGAAACTAATCAAACTAACAAAGCAGTAGAAGAAACCGAAGGAATTGTTCTCGTTTGTCAAGGGAAAATCGTCCCGGCGTACTATTCAGCATCTGCAGGCGGACAAACAAAAAATGCCAGCCAAGTTTGGACTCACGACCTTCCTTTCATAAAATCAGTTCCATCATTTGATGACGGCATAAAAAAGAACGGACACGGTGTAGGCATGAGTCAATACGGAGCTAACAACCTTGCAAAAAGAGGATACAACGGTTATCAGATTCTAAAATATTTTTACACTAATACAAAATTTGCAAGATTAAAAGCATAAAAGAGAGTTAATATAATATAACCCTCTCCTGAATCTCTAATATTCGTGCCTAAAGGCTTTTATATTGAGTAACAAATGCAGGGGTGCGGTACACCGTAAAAAAAAATTAAGATAAGGGTAATGAAAATGAAAACAGCACAAGTCGAAAATGACAAAATTGTTATTAAAGAAGTTGAAGATATAAACCTAAACGGAAGAAAAGGAGCGATTGTTCGTGTTTTAGGCTGCGGATTATGCGGTTCGGATATTGTCAAATTCAGAGAAAAAATTGTTAATAACGGAGCTGTTTTAGGACACGAAATTGTTGCAATTATTGATGAAATAAATTCAGAAACTAATTTTAAAAAAGGGCAGAGAATTGTATCATCACACCATATACCCTGCGGAGAGTGTATTTATTGCAAACACGGCAATGTTTCTATGTGTGAACATTTTAAGTCAACAAATATCCGCCCCGGAGGATTTAGTAAACTGGTTTACCTGTCGGAAGAACACCTTAAAAATGTTGCGCATCTTGTTCCTAATAATATGACAAATGAAGAAATTTCTTTTTATGAACCTCTTGGGTGCTGTATAAGAGCTATTAAAAGATGTAATTTAATCGAAGGTGACAAAGTTCTTGTTGTGGGTTTAGGCTCTATAGGTCTTTTGATGGGTGAAGGTATAAAGGCTATGGGGTATAAGGCTTATGGGTGCGATCTTATAGAAGATAGAATTGCTCTTGCCGGAAAAATGGGGATAGAATCATATAATTCTCGAAATTTGGAAGAGTTTGACAAAATTATTCAAGAACAAAGCGGTGGAATTGATGCCGTGTTTATGACATCAGGAGCAGACAAAGCGCTTGATGTAGCACTTAAAGTTGTTCGCAAAGGCGGAAAAATTCTTGTATTTTCAAGCACACCCAAGAATACCGGATACCCTAATAACGAAATATATTATAAAGAATTAACTGTTATGGGAAGCTATTCACCGTCACCAAAGGATTTGAAGGAATCTTTTGATTTATTGACTTCATATAAAGTTAATGTTAAAAACTTAACTACGGTTTATCCTTTAGAAAAAATTCAGCAGGCATTTGAAGACACTGTTTCAAATAAAATTTTTAAAGCATATATAAAAATTTCTTAAACAATTCACTTGACAATCAAACGTGAGCATGTAAGATAATAATACAAACGCAAGTGATGCGGGGGTAATTCAGTGGTAGAATGCCTCCTTGCCAAGGAGGATGTCGCGAGTTCGAGCCTCGTCTCCCGCTCCATTTAAAATAATATAGAGATTTGATATAGAAACTAAGCCCATAAGCTTGGTTTTTTTATTAGGAGTGTATGGATAAGATAAAAAAATATTGTTTCTATTTATCAATAGCTATTATAGGATTGTTTGCATTATATTTACAGACAAAATTATACATCTCAAGCAGTGTTTTTGAGGATGATGAATGCAGGCTTGCTCTTGCAATGATGGATAAAAACATAATTCAAATGTTTTTGCCGCTTGGAGCTTTTTCTTCTACACCAATATTTATGGCTGTATCCAAAATTATTGCAGAGATAACAAATTACAGCGAATACGCATTGAAATTTTTGCCTTTTGTTTTTTCTGTTTTAAGTTTATGGCTGTTTTATAAAATATGTTCAGGCTACTTTAAAAGAAAAGTTTCTGTTATTCTTGGGCTTTATTTATTAGCCGTAAATCAGCACATAATTTATTTTTCTTCAATATTTAAAACTTATTCGTTAGAAATATTAATTACACTTCTGTGTTTGTATTATTTCCCTAAAATTAATTTTTGCGAATTTAATAAAAAACAATTAGTAATTTTATCCGCTGTTATTGCAATATTACCTTTAATATCACTTCCGTCATTATTTTTTATCGGAATACTGTTCCTTATAAATATTTATGAAAACTTTAAAAACAAAGATTTTTACAAAAAATTTGCATTGATTATTGTACCGTTTTTAATAGTTTTTTCATTATACTATTTTGTAAATTTACTTCCGACAAAAGAACTTCAGCTGGCTAATTATGCGGAACTGTGGGAAAACGTGTATTCCGTTCCTTTTATCTCAAATATTGCAGTAATACTAAAATTCTTAACCTCACCAAACAGCTACATTTTATTTACATTAATTCTTGTATGTTATTCTCTAATCTTTATTGCTGTTAACAAAAACGAACATACAAGATTTAACACTTATATAGTTATTTCTCCGGTTCTATCAGTTTTAGTGTCCTATTTTAATATTTATCCGACTCTAATTGGAAGAACAGCACTTTTTATAGCACCGGTATTATTCATAATTCTTATTAAACCGATTGATGTTTTGAATACTAAAAAAATGTCATTCTACATAGTCTGCGCTTTGTTCTTTGCAGGATTGTACCAATTTTTTACACCAAGTTATTTAAACAAACTTAATGATGTCAATACTTCATTCAGAAATTTCTCTCCGAAAGTTCTTATACAAGATATAAAAGCAAATTATAACAAACAAACAGATAATATTGTTACTACAGAAGCTTCCGCATACAGCTTTACTTTTTACTCGATAAAATCAAACTTTATCATTACAGACTTTTTAATGCCAAAAATAAACTCTGAAAACAGACGTAAATTTCTTTTTGACTACTATAATAATTTAAACCCCAATAAAAATTATTGGTTTTATTTAATCAAGGAATACGAAAAATCTCCGCAAAGAGAATACACTCTTGAATGGTTAAAAAATCAAAATATAATATATAATAAAAAGGACAGAGATTCATATTTGTATTATATTTCAGGAATAAGAAAGACAAATCCGTAATGTCAAATCAAACAATCGGTAAAAACGGTGAAGAAATTGCTAAAACCTATTTGGAAAAGAATGGGTACAAAATCTTGGAAACAAACAAAAGATTTTCAAAATTATGCGAAATTGACATCATTGCCTTAGATAGAGATACTCTTGTTTTTGTGGAGGTAAAAACGAGAAAAACAGATATTTGCGGACATCCGCTTGAAGCAATTACAAAAAATAAATACAACCATATCAAGCAAGGTTTATTCACGTATCTTCAAGACAACCGGCAATACAAAAAATACAGGATTGACGCAATATCAGTTCTTTTAAAGCCTAATGTAAAAGTAGAACATTTAAAAAATATCAGTTTATAAGGTTTATATTAGCAAAAATTTATTTTTCAGGGTTTAGTATAATAGTAAAATGTAACAAAATATTATCAGGAGCAATATATGTTAAAAATCAATCCTATAAAGTCAATGGCTTTTATTACCGCACTTAGTGCTTCAACAGCTCTTTTTGCGCAAAGTCGCATAAATAAAACACAAAATGCCGATAATATACAACTTGTTAACAATTATCCGGAAGATAAATTTGTATCACAAAATTATTCAAACAACATTAACACAAATCCGATAAAACAAACTTCCGACACTAACCCTATTTTTGATAAAGCAGTAGAGTTCTACAACTCAAGCATGAACTCAACACAAAGATATTCTGTTACTAAACAAACTTACGATAACTTGGAACAAAGACTCTATAAAATGGAAAAATCAATAGATGAAGCCTATACTGATTGCGAAGCCTACAGCGACATTATGATTATACCAAGATGGCACTACAGATATTATCCGTATTTTGAAGACAAGCTTCTTAACTTTGATATTGATGAGATAAGAAATCATACAACAACCGATATGGAATCTTTACACAAACTGAAAGATAAAGTTGAATATATTATGGAAGAAGCTAACGGAGAAACAACACATAATGAACCTAAAAAAACAGAATATGATGTTGAAAAATTAGCACAAAAACACCTCAAAATGAATTACAAAGATTTTGCAGATAAATATAAAGAAGAATTGGATTTCTGTAAAACTGTTACCTATGCAGATTTAACATCAATGACCGATACACAACGGACAGTATATTCCAAAGCAAAAGCGTACGCAAAAGAGATGCTTACAATAACTATAAATGAAGCACATCAAGTTAATTGGGATGTTGGAGAGCGCAAACTTGACGAAACAATGAAAGCAACAGACGATATGTACGCTATATCCGAATTTGAAGATAACGGTATAACTAAACAGGGACTTTCAGACTTAAAAAGCGGTATAATGTATAAATCTTTTGAGGATGCACTAATAAGCAAATATAATGAACTTAACCCATCTGCAATAGAACTTGTTACATCAAATAATCCGACTAAAAAAACAATAAAACGATTAATTGACGGAAAAATTTTAATTTATAAACCCAACAACTCAATATACGATTTGAACGGAAGCAAAATCAAATAGTTTAACAAAATTTTTAAAAGGCGATTTTTCTTACGAAAAATCGCCTTAGCTATACCGTTCCTGCTATGAATTTATTTTTATGTTATTATCATATTATTAGAAGTGAGGATATTATTATGACAGATTTAAGAGATAAGTATGAAGTCGTTATTGGGCTTGAAGTTCACGCTCAACTAAAAACTAAATCAAAAATATTTGCTCCTGATTCAACAGAATTCGGAAGCGAACAGAACTCTCATACAAGCGCAATTACTTTAGGCATGCCGGGGGTTTTACCTGTTTTAAATAAAGAATGTGTTAATATGGGGATTTTATTAGGTTTAGCACTTAATTGCAAAATCCCTAACAGATGCAAATTTGACAGAAAACAGTACTTCTATCCTGACCTACCAAAAGGATATCAGATTTCACAATACGATGAACCGATTTGTGTAAACGGCTGGTTAAATGTTAAGGGTAAAAGAATAGGTATTACTCGTGCGCATTTGGAAGAAGATGCCGGAAAACTTGTTCACGTAGGTGCTGCAGGTATCAATGGCGCTACTTATTCTTTGGTAGATTTGAACAGAGCCGGAACACCGTTACTGGAAATCGTATCAGAACCTGATATGCGTTCAAGCGAAGAAGCAAGAAACTATATGGAAGAACTTCGCAACATAGTTCGTTACTTAGGAGTTTGTGACGGGAACTTGGAAGAAGGCTCAATGAGATGTGATGCTAACATCTCAATTATGCCAAAAGGCTCAACAAAGTTCGGAACAAGAGCTGAAATCAAGAATGTTAACAGTTTCTCTGCACTTCAAAGAGCTATTGAATACGAAATCGACAGACAAATTGAAATCGTTGAAGAAGGCGGAGAAGTTGTTCAAGAAACACGCCTTTGGGACGATAACCTTAAAGAAACCCGTTCTATGAGAGGTAAGGAAGATGCTCACGATTACAGATACTTCCCGGAGCCTGATTTGATGCCTTTAGAAATTTCAAGAGAATGGGTTGAAAATATCAGAAAAACCATGCCTGAGCTTCCTGAACAAAAAAGACAAAGATATATGGGTTTAGGACTTAGCGAATACGATGCAAGCGTTATTGTTGAGCAAATGCCTTTAGCATTGTTCTTTGATAAGACTCTTGAACTTGGTGCTAATCCTAAGACTGCGGTTAACTTTATTATGGGTGAAATAGCAGCTTACTTAAAAGAAAATAAAGTTGAGATTAATGAAACAAAATTAACTCCTGAAAACTTGGCTGAATTGATATCTTTAATTGAAAAAGGAACAATTTCAAACAATATCGGTAAGCAAATCCTTGTTGAAGAAATGATTGTTAACGGAGAAAAAGCATCTGCTATTGTTGAGAAAAAAGGCTTAAGCCAAATTTCAGATGAAGGTGCAATTAAAGAAATCGTTGAAAAGGTTGTTAACTCTCATCCAGCTGAGATTGAGTCATATAGAAATGGTAAGACAAATCTATTAGGTTTCTTTGTCGGTCAGGTTATGAAAGAAACAAAAGGCAGAGCTAATCCTAAGACCGTTAATGAATTAATCAGAAAAATTTTAGAAGGTTAGAGGGGTAAATATAGTAATGTAAAAAGAGGTTTGCGAAACGGCAGCCTCTTTTTTTGAATTAAAATCATGTAGTAACTGCAATTTATTAAACCTCACCCGAAATTCTAACTTTCTAAACAAAGTTTCTCAAGTTGAATTTCTACCCTCTCCAATTGGAGAGGGTTGCAGTCGTAGGAACGTAAGTGACGTACGAATGCAGGTGAGGTTTAAATCAGCGGCAAGTTGTGGTAATTTTTCAATTAACCGCAGCTAAATAAAACCATAAATTAACTATATCCCACACTTTACTCACCCAACTTTACTACAATATGAATACACTTATGCCTTTAAACTACCTCAACTTCGCCTTGGCGGTAAATAATATATTTACCATCTTTAAAACCTGCAACCGTTGAAGCTCTGCCTTGTGCTTTTTCTCCGTTGCTCTCGATTACCAAATCTACTTTATCTCCAATATAGCTAACAGCTTCTTCATAAGTCAAAGCAGGAGGCTCTCCTGATATATTTGCACTTGTTGTTGCAAGAACATGTCCGTCTATATTTTTACAAATATTTGAGAATGTTTCGTTATCAGGAACTCGAATTCCTACAGTCGGAAGGTTTGATGTCATATAATCAGGCGTATTTTCTGATTTATCAAGTACAAGTGTAAGCGCTCCCGGGAAATATTTTTTAATTAATCTTTGAGCCTCTTTTTCTATTGGTTGAGAAACGTAATCAAACAAGGGATAAATATCGTAACTCATTAATATAAGCGGTTTTTTTGCTTCACGATGCTTAATCTCATAAATCTTTTTAACCGCCTTTTCACTGTTTGGAAAACAACCAAGTCCCCATACAGTATCCGTTACAAAAGCTATAACACCGTCATTTTTGAGTATTTCATTTATTTTTTCGTATTTCACACTTCCCCCTCACCCTAACCCTCTCCGTCCTGTGCGCCATGGGCACGGTGCTGGCGAGAGAAAAGGTTATATATTTACCCTTGTTCAATTTTATATTATAATAACAAATGTAAAAAATAAAGGAGAACAATATGGTTCAACAATTCGGAAATATGCCCCAAGGCCCTCAAAAGACAAGACAAGCTGTAATTCTTTTCCTAAAAGGCTCAGCAACACCTGTTGTTATGTATTTCGAAAACCCTCAGGCAGTTTACGCAGAATTAAAACAATTAATGAAAAGTCCTACACCTGTTCTTGTAGAAAAAGAACCTATGGGACCGATTAAAAAACTTTGTTTTATATCTACTCAAATTGCAGGTCTTGTTCTTCAGGAAGAACCGTATATGTAAGATACTAGGCATTAAGGCACTAGGAAGAATTATAAAGAAAAAATGTAGGTCAGGTTCTACCTGACAAAAACTAAGAACCGGAAATACAAAATGTGCAAAGTTAGTATTAAAGATATAGAAGATGAAGGAATTTTAGAGTTCGATTTTGATGATGATATCAAAGAGCTAGAGAATTGTCATATTTCTGCTGAATTAGAGTTTCGTTCAATGGGTGATTTTATTGAAGCTAAAGGAAGTGTTGAAGGAAAAGTTACTTTAGAATGTGACAGATGTCTGAATAAATTTGAATACGATTTAGATTTTGATATTGATGAAACCTTTGCAAAAAAATCTTTACTTGATGAATACGGAAGCGAGCTAGAACTCTCAAACGGGCAGTTTGTAACGGATTTGGACGGTGCAGAGGAAATTGACGTTTATGACCTTTTGTATCAATCTGTAATATTAGCTTTACCAAATAAAAAGGTTTGTGGTATAAATTGTAATGAGGGATTATTTGTATCAGATGAAAAATACAAACCTCACGACAGCAGAATGGATGTTTTTAAAAACATTCGTATTGAAAAGTGAATAGGAATTAAAAGATACTAAGATACTAGGGCATTAAGGCACTAGGAAAAGTTTTTAATGATTCTTAGTGCCTTTAATACAAATAAAAGTTCACTAACAGAATATAAGTAGTACAAAAAGAAAGGTATAAGGAAAATGGCAGTACCAAAGAAAAGAACAGGGCATAGCGCTCAAGGAAAAAGAAGATCAAATTGGAAGGCTACAAAGCCGACTTTAACAACTTGTCCAAATTGCGGTCAAGCAGTTTTGGCTCACACAGTTTGCACAGCTTGCGGAACATATAAAGGAAAACCGGTTAGACTAAAAGACCAAGCGGCTGCAAATGAAGTTAAAGAAGAAAAGAAAACAAAAAAATCAACTAAAAAAGCTAAAGCTGAAGAAGGATTAAATGAAACTCCAAAAGCTGAAGTTGTTGAAGAAACTAAAGTTGAAGAAGTTAAAGCTGAAGAAGCAACTGAAGACAAAGCAGAATAATTAAAAAGGTGAATCAGTGAACATAATAATAAAAAGATACTAAGATACTAGGGCACTAAGGCACTAGGAAAAGTTTTTAAAATTCTTAGTGCCTTAGTGTCTGATTGCTTAGTGCCTTATATGATTATAAATTCACTAGTTTACTTTGATAAAGGGGACTGAGTTTAAATGACAAGAATAGCTATAGATGCAATGGGAGGAGATCACGCACCATTTGAAATTGTTGCAGGTGCGGTATGGGCAGCTGCAGAATACGGTGTGGCACTGGAATTAGTTGGAAAAGAGGATCAAATTGAAGACTGTTTAGATAAAATCCAGCAAGAAGGCTTTTTGTCACCATGCGGAAAAGCCGGAAGAAGCAGAAGAATTCGTGTTGATGTAAAATCTCTCGATATAAAAATTACTCACGCATCTGAAATCATTGAAATGGGTGAAGCTCCCGGACAAGCTATTCGCAAAAAGAAAAATTCTTCAATCGTACTTACGGTAAATTCCGTTGCAACAGGAAGTTCTGAAGCATTAGTTGCAGCAGGCTCTACCGGTGCAGCTATGGCAGCGAGTTTATTCGGTTTAGGAAGAATACCGGGAATTGACAGACCTGCAATTGCAGTTACACTTCCTACTATGAAAAAACCCGTTGTCGTAATCGATGGCGGAGCAAATTCTAATTGTACACCACAAATGTTAAGACAATTTGCTATTATGGGAAGGATTTTTGCAAAAAATGTTTTAGATATAGATAATCCAAAAACAGGCGTTGTAAACATAGGCGAAGAAGCCGGAAAAGGTAACGAGCTTGCACAAAACGTTTATACACTGCTTGAAGAAGAAAAAGAAAGATTTAATTTCATCGGAAATATAGAAGGCAGAGAGTTGTTTTTAAACCACTGTGATGTTGTTGTTTGCGACGGATTTGTAGGAAACGTGGTTCTTAAAGTTACGGAAGGTACTGCATCAATGCTATTCAAGATGATTAAGAGCGAATTCAAGGCTGACTTCTTGGGCATGATTATCGGAGCATTAGCAAAACCTTTCTTAAGAAGAATTTATGAAAAAATTAACTATGAAGAATTCGGCGGAATGCTTCTTTTAGGTGTAAAAGGCATTACTGTTATATCTCATGGAAGAAGTAAAGCCTATGCAATTAAAAATGCCGTAAGAGTAGCTAAAGAAGCTGTTGAAACTCAAGTTAACAAAAAAATTGCAGAAAGTATAGAATCATAAAAGTTTTAAAATATTTAATAATAAAAAGAAGTTTGATAGCATTATCAAACTTCTTTTTTATGCACTTTCAAAGTAACAGGTTGAAATTCTAAGAGAGGGTAAATCCGGCGTAGGTAAATTACAACCCTCTCCCGAATCTGTAAAATTCGAGCTAAAAGCTCTCATTTACAGTTTCGACCTCTCCGCAGCAGATGTTATTCTGCCGACCTGTTACCTTTAAAAACAATGTAAACTTTTGTTACAATTTAAAAAATTTACGCAATTTCATAAAAAAGAAATACTTTATATATACATAGATATTAAAGAGAAACACATAACACAACCTTTCATACAACCTACACACTAACCTTCTACACATGAGGAATTATTAAAAAGAATTCCGAACCCTGTTCAAATAGAATAGGGTTTTTTATTTTATTTGCTTTTGTAATTTTTGTAAAGACATGTAACAATTTACTTTTTTTCCCTAAAGTTTTTTTTTAATGTGCCGATATTCCATGTATATGTTTTTTAATTTATAGATAGGAGTTTTGTATGAGCGACAACAACGTTAATGATTTTGTTAATTTTAGAATAGTTACTGATTTGAAAGCTTTTCAGAAAGACAATCCTGAAGCAAAAAATATTAAGCAATTAACTACAATATTTAACGCTATGGATAAAAACGGCAACCACCAAATAGATGAAGACGAAGGTACATTATTCTACTTTGATAACGGTGAAATCAGTGCTACAAAGTGCGAAAAATATACAAAAGAAGACGGTACACAAGGTGAATATTACAAAAACTTTATGAGTGGGAACGAAAAAGGTGTATCTGAATATGATAAAGACGGTAACTTAAAAAAATCTATACGAGAACAAGAAGACGGTAGTAAATTTGAGTTTGGCTATACTAATGACAGACAAATAGCGTATAAAAAACGTACAGATAAAGCAGGAAATGAATTTTTACTTTCTCCTACAAGTAATAAAACCATTGCAAGCATTGAAAAGGATGGAAGCATCAGAACATTCCATAACATAGAGGATTCTTTTGACGGTACAATGATAAGATTGGGATTAGACCCCTCAGACCCTGAAATTCGTTCAGAATTTAAAAAAGCGAATCCTGAAGCTTTTCAAAATGATGCAAAGCCTGATAGGTTTACCTTGGTGCCAAATGATCCTTCTGCAATGAGAGTAAAAATTCCTAAATCTATTTTGGAAAAATACGATGTTGTATTTTATGATAATGAAATTGGACTTAAACCAAAATCAGAAGGTTCTCCAAAAACTCAACCCTGGGAAAAGCCGGATGGAAATGCAGCAAGACATGATGCTACGACAAAATATGCAGATCAGATAGCTAATAAAAACAATTGGATTGAAGTTGAAGCTCAGCCGGCTATCCCTAATCCACAGAATAATTCAGCTCCAGGAGCAATAACACCTGTACAGCAAGTTAAAACTAATGATACAACATCAGTGGCACCTCCATTAGTACAGGTAATAAAGGAAGCAAAAGAAGGTACTACACCAGGAGGATATATAAAAACTCAAGAAATGTACACAAGAACACAAGAATCCGATGGAACTTTCACTGAAGTAAAAGCTGGTATAATTAATAATCATGGTGTTGCATTAACTACAAAATATGATACCAATGGAACAACTTTACTTTCACAAGAAAAAGTACAAAATATTGCTGGCTCTATACGAGGTGTTGTAAAATTTAATTATAAAAATGGTAATGTAACAACAGGAAGTACTAATTTAGGTCAACTAAATCGTATAGATGTAAGCATTGTAATAAGGAACATGAAAAATAATATTCCATTTACAAAAGGTAATGGAATCATTGTTAAAAAATCATATATAAAAAATGGAAATAATCAAGTAATTTTAAGTTATCATGACGGCAATTACTATAATGCAAAAAATAAAATTATTAATAACGATAAAGCTTCTAATATAATAGCTAAACAAAAGAAGTATGAAGATTTGACTTATACTCAAGAATACTAGATATTAATTTAAAAGAAAAAGCTACAAGTCATAAAACGGATGTAGCTTTTTCTTATTTTATCTACTTATTCAATGAAGCTTGTAATCTTGCTAATGCTCTTGCAAGAGCCGCCTCGGCTCGTTTTGTATCAATTTCTGCCTTAGCTTCCGCTAAGCGTGCTTCCGCACGTTCTTTTGCGGATTTTGCTCTTGTAACATCAATATCACAGCTGTCTTCGCAAACATCAGTTAATATAACCGCGTTGTTATCTTTGAACTGAAATACTCCGCCCATTACGGCAAAATACTTATACTTATCACCAATTTTTGCTTTTGTAACACCAATCTCAAGTGATGTTGTTATCGGAATATGATCTTTTAAAATCCCGATTTGTCCGCTTGTTGTTTGAATTACAAGTTCATCAACTTCATCGTTAAAAACTATTTTTTCGTGAGTTATTATTTTTAATTTCATATTAACCTATATATTGGAAGGCTAATTCCCCTCCCTTACCCTCCCCTTTGGAGAGGGGATTATTATTCTAACGTTTTTGCTTTTTCTATAGCTTCTTCTATCGTACCAACCATATAGAAAGCCTGTTCAGGAAGGTCATCGTGTTTGCCTTCTATAATTTCCTTGAATCCTCTTATTGTATCTTCAAGTTTTACGTATTTACCTGAAATACCAGAGAACTGTTCTGCAACAAAGAACGGCTGAGATAAGAATCTTTGAATTTTCCTTGCTCTGTTTACGGTTAACTTATCTTCGTCAGATAATTCATCCATACCCAAAATAGCAATAATATCTTGTAATTCTTTGTATTTTTGTAATATTTCCAAAACTCTCTTGGTTACATTGTAGTGTTCTTCACCGATTACATTCGGGTCTAAAACTCTTGAGTTTGATGCCAGCGGGTCAACAGCCGGATAAATACCCAAAGATGCAATTTGTCTTGAAAGTACCGTTGATGCATCTAAGTGAGAGAACGTAGTAGCAGGAGCAGGGTCAGTCAAGTCGTCTGCAGGAACATAAATTGCTTGAACTGATGTAATTGAACCGTCTTTTGTTGAAGTAATACGTTCTTGTAATTCACCCATCTCTGTTGCCAGCGTAGGTTGATAACCAACTGCAGATGGCATACGTCCTAAAAGTGCCGATACTTCAGAACCAGCTTGAGTAAATCTGAAAATATTATCAATGAATAACAATACATCCTGTTTTGAATAATCACGGAAATATTCAGCAGCAGTAAGAGCAGATAAGCCGACTCTCATTCTGGCTCCCGGCGGTTCATTCATCTGACCGTAAATCAGAGCAACTTTATCGATAACTCCTGATTCCTTCATCTCATTCCACAAGTCGTTACCTTCACGTGTTCTTTCTCCAACACCACCAAATACTGAAACACCTGAGTGTTCTGATGCGATATTATGAATTAGCTCCATAATCAATACGGTTTTACCAACACCTGCGCCTCCGAACAAACCAATCTTACCACCTTTTTGATAAGGTTGAATCAGGTCGATTGCCTTAATACCTGTTTCCAAAATCTCTACATCGGTGTTTTGGTCAACAAGCTTTGGAGATTCTCTATGAATAGGAAGGTAAGTATCGGTTTCAATACCACCTGCATTATCTACAGGTTGACCTATTACATTCAAAATTCTGCCTAAAATTGCTTTTCCTACAGGAATTTTTATAGGTTCACCTGTATTTACAACCTTCATACCTCTTTTTAAACCGTCAGTAGATGACATCGCAACAGTTCTGACTCTGTTTGAACCAAGCATTTGTTGAACTTCCGCAACAATTACACTTCCGTCATCACATGTTATATTTAAGGCGTTATAAATCTCAGGTAACTCGCCTTGCGCAAATTCTACGTCTATTACAGGACCGATAATTTGCGTAATAATACCTTCATTTTTTTCTAAAGTCTGCATAAAATCTCCTATCTCTCTTCTTGTATTTAATTATATTATATATTCAAAAAGATGACAAGATTTTTACGTTAAATAAACTAGAAATCCGCAGGCATTTTATTTTTTTCTAACAAATCTATGATTGGCTGCATAAATTTTTCTTCGTCAAAGCATTGATTTTTTAAAGATTGATACGAAATCTCTACCAATTTTTTACAAATATCTCTAACTTTTACCCCTCTTATTGTGGAATGAATTCCATATCTTGATACATTATATCTGAGTTCGTTAATTTCACTGTAAAAATATTTACCAAGTATTTCTTCAACTTCGTACATTGCATCAGAATTATACATTATTCCTTTATAAAAAGCCGGAATTGAATATTGAAGCCCATCTCCTACACAATCATGATTACGAATTTCTATAAAATTTCTAAAACGAACTTCAGGGAAATATAGATTTGAATGAAGTTTCCAATCATCAATATTAGCTTCAAATCCCTCATATCCTTTTTCCATAAATTGCTTAAAAGTCAATCTTCCGTTCAATGAAACAGTTCTGTTATCTCTGTTTATAAAAATCATAGGCACATCCAGAAGTTTATTTACATAATCCCTGAAAGTCATACCGTCTGTAAACTGTGTTGCAAATCCGCATCTTTCATTATCCGTATTTAACCATGCCAGAGCTCTAAAAGATTTATAACCGGTATTAACACCGCCCCTTATTTTTGAATTTGAATACATTGCTGTAGCAAAAGGCATTATAAGATT
Source organism: uncultured bacterium (assembly GCA_902798645.1). Taxonomy (GTDB): domain Bacteria; phylum Cyanobacteriota; class Vampirovibrionia; order Gastranaerophilales; family Gastranaerophilaceae; genus CAG-196. The sequence continues at coordinate 1,237 of CADBXV010000030.1, read as the reverse complement.
TGCAAGATTAAATTTTCTTATTGCATCTTCCTCAGATTTATAATCAATTCCGACCTGAATTCCTGCCGTTTCTCTCATCATTACGTCTGACAAAATACCCCACAAGTAATTTGCCATAATAGCGTATCTGCGTTTTGGAATCAGTTTAATATTTCTATATGTTGTTTTTGGTGAAACACCTTTATTAATAAGCTCTATACCAAATTTTTCCATTATTGGAAATAGCGCAGAGTCTATAAGTTCAATTTTATTTTTTATATCCTGGATACATTCTTGAGGTTCAAGGCTCAACTCAAACTGACATCCGGGTTCAAGCGTTATCGTATCGTGAAGTTTCTTTAAACCGATTATATTCACATCATCTAATATATAATCCCAGTTATCTTCTCTGGCAAACTCTCGCAATAACTCACACATCCCGTATTCGCCATAATATGATACAACTTCTCCCGTCAATTTATTAACAGGAATGCGCTCATATTCCATACCAATTTTTTGAGTTGGTTTACACCCGAGTATAAATTCTTCCAATAATTGGTTATACTCTAAATGACAATTTGTTTTTGATTCGCAATAGTTCACAATTTTCTCCTTCCTCAATTATACTACACAGAATTCATTATTAATATATGACTTATTTTCCCTTTATACATTTACCCCTTTGTGCTATTATAAAAACCATGACGGACTACTACAGCAGGGCAAAATTTTTCAGAACAAAAAAACGTCTTGGACAAAATTTTCTAATTAACGGAGAAGTCATCCAAGATATTATTGATTATGCAAATATATCAAAAGATGATGTCATTGTAGAAATTGGTCCCGGTGTAGGATTTGTAACGGAACAACTTGTAAAATACGCAAAAAAAGTAATTGCAATTGAACTTGATGAAGAAGCAATAAAAGAATTAAAGAAATTAGAATGCAACAATTTGGAGATTATACACAATGACATCCTAAAAACAGATTTATCAACTCTTTGTGATGAAAAAATAAAAATTGTTGCTAACATCCCATATTATATTACCTCTCCCATAATCGCTCACCTTTTGGGCGAAATAGAGGATTTAAACAACAAAAATCGTTCCAAAATTGTTGATATTATTTTAATGGTACAAGAAGAAGTTGCACGCAGAATCGTTGCTACTGAAAAAAGCTCCTCTAAACAATACGGACTACTTACTATTCTTTCACAATTTTGGGCTGATTGCGAAATAATCAGAACTGTCGGCAGAAA
>CADBXV010000029.1 GCA_902798645.1 uncultured bacterium | reverse complement strand
TATTAACTTTACTTTATTTATCACCCTGAAATGCATTCATAATTTCAGTCCAACAAGAATTAATATTTTTAATATTGACACCTTCCTCTTGCAGTTATCTTTTAATTGCCCAAGATACGCCATAATCACCTTTTTTAATTTCAATATCCATTTCAAATTCCTTATATTATACTTTGTCAATTATATTTATCGGCATATTTTAGCTAAACTTTAATGATAAAAGTAAGTTTTTCGCACTACTACTACGTTTGCGCCAATTGTAACAATTTTATATTTTTTTTACAATTGAAAATATATTAATATATATAAATATTTTTCACTTTTAAGTAATGTTAACCAATTTCTTTACTTTATGCTTTAAGTTTGGTATAATTATTTCGTGAATAGTTTCTTAAAAAAGAACGGTCATTAGTTATCCGTTCTTTTTTATTTTAAGGAGGGGTAGGATAAATATTCCCCATAACTTAAAGATAAGGAGGCTTATGAAACAGGACATTAACAGGCACGAAGTTCTCGAAAAAATTACACCGCTTATTGAAAATACTGCGATGAGATATGGGTATATTCCGATAGAAATAGAGTTTATCAAGGAAAATCATCGCTGGTTTTTAAGAATCTACCTTTATTCTAAAGAAAAAGATGTAACTCTTGATGACTGCGAGAACGTGACTCGTTCACTCAATGACTTTTTAGATGAGTTAATTCCTGTAAAATACTATTTGGAGGTTTCATCTCCGGGGTTAGAAAGAAAATTCAAATCCGAAAAAGAATTCGTTTATTTTCAAGGCAGAAGAATAAGTCTAAAACTAAGAGAACCGTTAGAAGGTGAAACAGAAAAAATTTTTAAAGGTGAAATAATAGATTGGAGCGATACGGAGGGTTTAACATTCCTCAGATTTGATGACGGTTTGGAGCTAAAAATTCCAAAAGAAAATATACAGTCTGCTAAGCTATATATTGATTAAAAGTTTTGTCGGGATAGTAAACCCAACCTAAATAGAAAATTGAAAAATTAAGATAAAGGAGAAAAGAAATGATTAAAATCGGAACAGCACTATTTGAAGCTTGTGAGGAGCTTGAGAGAGAAAGAGGTATATCAAAAGATGTAATTATTTCATCTTTATGTGATGCGCTTGTAGCTGCTTACAAAAAACATATGCATGTAAAAGAAGCTGCTAACATCGAAGCAATTTTTGATGAGCAAACAGGTGAAATCGGTGTATTTTCTACAAAAACAGTTGTTAATAACGTAGAAGATCCTGATATGGAAATCTCATTAGAAGATGCTAAAGAAATTGATGATGAAGTTGAAGTAGATGATGAAGTTAAAATCGAAGTAACACCTGAACAATTCGGAAGAATTGCTGCTCAATCAGCTAAACAAGTAATCACCCAAAGAATCAGAGATGCTGAAAGAAATAATATTCTAAACGAATTCTTAGAAAAGAAAGGTACATTAACTACAGGCATTATTCAAAGAGTAGAAAACAGAAATGTAATCGTTAATATCGGTAAAACAGATGCAATAATGCCTCAAAGAGAACAAATTCCAAGAGAATACTATAAACCTGGAAACAGAATCAGAGTATTTGTTCTTAACGTAAAAGAAACAAACAGACTTCCTCAAGTTATTGTTTCTCACGCTCATCCTGAAATCGTAAGAGAATTATTTGAACTTGAAGTTCCTGAAATCGAAGACGGAATTGTAGAGATTAAGTCAATCTCTCGTGAAGCAGGATTCAGAACAAAAATTGCAGTATGGTCAAATGATCCCGAAGTTGATTCCGTAGGAGCTTGTATAGGACCGAGAGGTAGCAGAATTCAAACTATCGTTGGTGAATTAAAGAACGAAAAAATTGATATCGTACGCTGGTCACCAGATCCTGTTGAATATATTGTTAATGCTATATCTCCTGCAAGAGTTGTTTCTGTTGATATCATGACAGACGGTGAAGAACAAAAAGATGCACTTGTTGTAGTTCCGGATGATCAATTGTCATTGGCAATCGGCAGAGAAGGTCAAAATGTAAGACTTGCTCACAGATTAACAGGCTGGAAAATAGATATTAAATCTGTTTCTCAAATGGAAAACGATGAAGCTCAAAAACAGTCAAACTATGATTATAATGATGAAATAGCGCAAGAACGTGCAGTTGATTCTGATGAAATCCAAGAGGAAATTGAAGAAGAAATGAGTCAGCAGGCTTATGATGAAGAAGACTTGGCTCAAGAAACAGCAGAAGAAGAATCAGAAGGAACTTCTGAAGAAATATAATAAACATAAACATGTTCAAAAAAAGACGAGTTGTAAACTCGTCTTTTTTTATTAATGAATTGTGTGTTTAAACTTTTGATGTTTTAATTTGTTAAATTGAGAATTGTTAACTATTGTATGATAATTAAACGGTTTATCTGTATCATATAAACCCACACCGTATTTTTCATCTACAGCAATCAAATCAAGTTTATTTGTTAGAGTCTTTTCTGTGTCTTCTAGCTGGCTTGTTTTATCTATAAAGTCTACAAATATTTTACGCATATAGGTTTTTATAGGAACAAGGCTAAGACCGATTGGAGATTGCTTATTTTTTATATAAGCAAGTTGTTGACCTATAGCGGTAGATTTTGTGTACATTTTTTTAAATCCTTCTCCAAAAGTATCCAAGGTTATTACTTTGTAATTATTAACCACTGCCTTTGTAAGTCTGCCAAGATATAAACCCTCTTCACTAATAAAGTGACAACCATAATTATCTCTTTTTACATGGGCTTTATTTATTCTCAAATATTCAGCTATCGGGGATATCTTTGTCATTCTAATATTCCTTTATCATTGGTTTTGATGAATCTATAGGCTTGTCTTGGTTATATAAGTGCGCTTTAAAGTCATATTTAAATGGCTTATTTATTTTGTAAATCGGAAAATCTTCGGGTAAATTTTGCAAATTACGCTCATTGACAAGTTCGTTTGATTCTTCTATTTTATCTATATACAAGTTTGATGCAAGTCCTTTTGTGAGAACATCTCCCTGTTTTATATTATGTTCATAATCATAAACACTATGTTTTAGTTCGATCTTTACAGGCATAAACCTGTGTTTTTCAAGAAAATATCTGACTGTCTTGTTTATTATTGTCATTTTGTGTAAAAATGGTTCTTCTTCGCCGGGTTTAAATAAGCTTATATCTATTTTTGAAAAATCAATATCGTGTTCTCTTTTTAATTCACCAATCAATTTTCCTTCAGAATTTACAAACTGAACATAGTTGTACTTATATTTATTCCTTATTGTTTTTGCATTGTTCAATATTAAATATTTTGCGATTGGTGATTTGTAGATTTTCGATACACTTGGCATTATATACCTATTTAGTTTCTATTTTTTCGTTATTTTTTTCAATATCCGTTTTTGGAATACTCGTATTTGCAAGATTATTTATTTTTAACTCTGCTCTGTGAGCTTTAATCATATTTTTCATAAAAGTATCGTCTTGAATATTTTGTTTCATCTCTGCAAAAACCGCTTTTAGTTCTTCTTCACTTAACCCATCTGAAGCCTTCATGCATACAACAAGCTTTTCTTTTCTAAATGTAAAATAAGATGCGGCTATTATTGCCCAAAGAAGCAATCCCTGAATAATTCCGATAGACGGCATCCGGATAAAATATTTAGATACAAAGTTCCAAACATTCATGCACAACCATCCTGGAAACCACCCAAATCCTGCAGCCAAACAGCATCCAATAAATACTAAATATAATATACCTCTAAATCCTTTTATTTGAATAACATTAAGATTTTTTTTCATATTATTTTAAACCTACCATACTTAAGAATTCATCTTCATTCAATATTATAACACCTAAATTTAAGGCTTTGTCTAATTTTGAACCTGCACTTTCTCCGGCTATTACAAATGAAGTTTTTTTGGAAACGGAAGATGATGTTTTTCCGCCCTTAGATTTAATTATATCACTTGCCTCATCTCTTGTCATTGATTGTAAAGTTCCTGTTAAGACGAATGTTTTTCCTGCCAGTTCATCTGTTTTTGTGGCAGGGGTAAATGAAAAATCAAACCCTAATGATTTAAACTCTTCAATGGTTTGAAGATTATGCTTATTGTGGAAAAATTCATAAATATTACGAGCAATTTTATCACCAATTCCATCAATCTCTGCCAACTTCTCTATTGAAGCACCTTTAAAATCTTCTAAAGAAGGAAGCTCATTCACTAAAAGTTCTGCAGTTTCTTTTCCTACATTTCGTATTGATAATGCAGTTATGAACTTAGATAAAGGTTTTTTCTTTGATTCTTGTATTGCATTGTACATATTGTTGGCAGATTTTTCTTTTACTAAATCAAGCTTTAGAAAATCATCTACAGTCAGTTTATAAAAATCAATCGGAGCTTTTACAAGTCCTGAGTTGTAGAGTTTTTCAATCACTGAAGGACCTATAGAGTCTATATCCATAGCCTCTTTTGACACCCAATATTCAAGTTTTGCTCTTAGTATAGCAGGGCATTTTGTGTTTAGGCAATATAAGTTAACTTCTCCATCAATTTCTTTAATCTGTTCACCGCATGAAGGGCAAGTTGAAGGCGGTTGATATAAAGGTAAGCTGTCGTGCTCCTCGCTATCACATACTTTTATAACCTTTGGTATAATTTCAGCAGCTTTTTTTATGAGAACCCTGTCGCCGATTCTGACATCTAATCTTCTGATTTCATCAAAATTATGTAAGCTTGCTCTCGATACAACACTTCCTGCCAGATTAACAGGCTCAAGTACCGCAACCGGCGTAACAGCTCCGGTTTTTCCTATGCCTATTTCAATATCTTTAAGTGTAGTCGAGATTTCTTCAGGAGGAAATTTGAATGCCGTTGCCCACTTTGGAGCACGAGAAGTATATCCGAGTTCATTTTGATATGCTAAATTGTTAACTTTTATAACAACACCGTCAGTTGCATAATCTAAGGAAAATCGTTTTGTTTCCCACTCTTTACAAAAATCTATAGCTCCTTCAATATTTTTAACGAGTCTTATATTCGGGTTAATTTTAAATCCTAATTCTTTAACGTATTGAATTCCATCCCAATGAGTTTTGGGTTGTTTAGATGCTTTCTCAATAATTGGTGTATATGTAAACATTGATAAATCACGTTTTGCAGTAATGGAACTGTCAAGTTGTCTTAGTGAACCGGCAGCGGCATTTCTCGGGTTAGCAAAAGGTTTTTCACCTCGTTCAATATTTTCTTCATTTAATTTTTCAAAAGAAGTTTTTGGCATATATATTTCGCCTCTGACTTCAACATCAGCATCTTCAAAAAGTTTCAAAGGAATTGATTTTATTGTCCTAAGATTTTGTGTAATTTCCTCTCCTATAATGCCGTTACCTCTTGTTGCACCATGAACAAATTTTCCGTTTTTATATGCAAGCGCAATTGCAAGCCCATCAATTTTAAGTTCACAAACAAGTTCTACATTATTTCCAAATTCATTTGTAATTTTCTCATACCACTTTCTGAGTTCTTCATAATTATATGTATTATCAAGGGAATAAAGTCTGTATTTGTGCCTAACTTCTTCAAATCCGCTGCTGATCCCGCCCACTCTTTGAGTTGGACTATCAAAAGCAACTAATTCTGGATTTTGTTTTTCCAGTTCTTCCAATTCTTTGTATAATTTGTCATATTCAAAATCACTGATAAGCGGATTATCAAGTACATAGTAATTATATGAATATTTATTTAATTCTTCCCTTAAATAGTTTATTCTATCTTGTACCATAAAAATTTTTAACCCAAAAAATTAATGTGCTTAAGATTCTCATATCTTTGCTTAGTTTCATATTCTAAACGTTCTTTTACTTTTGCAGCCTCATTTATTCTTTTTTGAATACATTCGGAATCATAAATTTCTTTCTGTATGTTTTTTACCTTATTTTCCATACAGCTTAATGTTTTTTTCCTAGTATAATTGCTGCGGTCTATAATACCGTAATCACCTATTACATATGCCATTCAAAAATCCTTTATTTAATCCCTACAACTCTGATTATACCAACCATAAGCCAAAAAGTAAACTGAATTTGAGGACGGAAAAATACTGTATCAACTAATCCGTGAGTTAACATTCCAATTATTGATAATAACGCCGCAAGAACATAAATTGTTTCCATGTTTTTGTTTGATAATATAAATTTTACGGCTTTAAAAATATTTAATCCTAAAAATGTTATAAATGATAAAATCGCAAATATTCCGCTTTCTACAGCAGTTTCAAGATATATATTATATGCACTTAGAGCATCAAATCCTGTCTTCATATACAGTCCGTATATTTCTCTGAAATTTTGATTTCCGCATCCGATACCTAATAGCCAATTATCTTTAAACATTTGAACACATGAATGATATACGTTAAATCTGAAAGAATTGGAACTGTCTGTTCTCATAGCAAATATAGAAAATATTCTTGCACGAAGTGAAGCAGTTGAAACAATAATAAAAGAAACTGTTAGTGCCGCAAAGCCTACAAGTCCGGAAAAAAGTTTCTTTAATTGAGGCTTTAATAATTTATAAATAATTGTAATCAGAACGAAAATTTGGAAGAAAAATCCTATGTAAGCACCTCTGCATCCGGTTAAGACAAGTGCTATTGTAGATAATAATCCGAAAAACAAAGCAATAATTATTAATACAGGTTGGATTTTCCAATCCAACAACAACTTTGTCTTATCAAAAATAAACGGAATAACTAAAAATGAAGGTATAATTGACAACATATATCCGCCGAAAAGATTTGGATTATATGGCTTAATAGTTCCATAAACTCTTGTCATAACTTCTTCCGGATTAAGATGCGACATATCTTGCCAGCCTGAAATTTCTTCTACTGCACCAAAATTTTGTAAAAAGGCAAACACTGTTTCATAGCAAGCACACAGGCAAAACGCAAGAAATATCCATTTGATTTTATCTTTATTATCTTTTAAATAATGGATTACGGAAATATAAAATCCTATGTACGTTAGCGTTTTAAAAAAGCCTTTTAAACTTAAATAAAATAATGAAGACCCAGCAACACTAATTATTACAAACAAGAAATAAACAAGCAAAAACTTTTCTGCTAAATTCATTTCAAATTTTTCACCTGATTTTGTTAATATCTTTATTACAGACAACAGCACTGCAAATAAAGCAAAATACCCTATTGTATCAGATTGAGCAACTGTAGATAAAAAAATAACTAAAAATATATTTAGACCAATTAACCAATCAATTTTTTGCAGAATAAAGCTATTATCATAAATTGGTCTTAAAATATTTTGAATTTTATTAATTATTACATTGAAAATCAAATTACCTCCTCACCCTAACTATTTTTTATAGTGCGAGTGAACACGCAAATCAAAATCCGCCGGCGAAAAATTTTATTATCCTAAATTTGCCCCTTCACCGTCATCTTCAACTTTTACTTCCGAAGTAACGTGTACATCAGATATCGTACCGTTAAATTTGTAGTTTTCACCTTCAAGTGTTACCGGAAGCCCCATTTTTATTTTATTTCCGCCCACAACAGCGCCGTCTTTTGTTATTTTTGCTGTATCAGTAATAGAAATAATCGCATCAAAAATTGAAGGCTGTGCAGGATCATTCACTAAAATATACTGTTTATCAGACTTAGCGGAAGCAAGTGCCGTTTGTCTTGGAGAGCATACTACACCGTTAACATTGAGTTCTGTGTAAGGCACATTTCTTATTGTTATAAAAGTTTTTTGTCCTACTTTAACAGGGAATTCTTCTCCAGTAACAGTAACACCTCTTAAAAATACCTGAAAAGTAATCGGAGAAGTAGCTTCAATTTGTTTATCCGCGGTTTGCCTAAAATGTTTAACTGTTAATAATCCCACCGCTAAAGCAACAATTACACCAATTACAATTATTATATCTACTATATTAAATTTTCCAAGTATGTTTTTCATTTTTATACCTCCACTTCGATTTTTTCAGGGATAGAGTCTAAAATCTCATTTATAGTTGTTGTTGCACAACCGAATTGCTTAATTACAATTCCGGCTGCTATATTTCCGATTATAGCTGCATAAACAGGATCTGCTCCTATTGCTAAAGCAAGTGTGTATGTTGCAGTAACCGTATCTCCTGCACCTGTAACATCAAAAACTTTAGATTTGTTGAAAACAGGAATGTGAGTATATTTTCCTTTTTCTGTTACAACTACCATACCGTCAGAACCGCACGTAATTAAAACTGCCGGTGCACCGGTTTCTTTTATAAGCTTACTGCCTGCCAAAAGGTAATCAGCTTTATCCTTTAAATAAAAACCTACGTGTTTTTGTGTATCTGGAAGGTTTGGAGTCATTGATGTTATACCTTTGTATCTATGCAAATCTTTCTGCGCATCAACGATTACGAGCTTATCTAAAACCTTTGCAGTATCAACAACAGTTTTAATTATTTTATCCGTTAAAGTTCCTATATGGTAATCAGACAAAATAATTGCATCATGTAACGGTATAAGTTTTTTTATTGCCTCTATCATCTTATCCTCTGTTTCTTTTGATATAGGAGCATTTGTTTGTCTGTCTATTCTTACTATTTGCTGTGTTATTGACTGTGAGCAGGAACCAGAAATTCTTGTTTTTGTAATTGTTTTTCTGTCTTTATCAACAATTAAATTGGCACAATTTATATTAGCTTTGTTAAATGCATCTTTTAAATCCTGAGCTTGATAATCATCACCTATAATTCCTATTACACTAACATTTCCTTCGTTAATTGCAGAAACATTATGTGCGGCATTTGAAGCTCCGCCTAAAATATAATTTGTGTGAGTATGCTGTAAAATTAAAACAGGCGCTTCTCTTGAGATTCTTTCTGTATCGCCGTAGACCATTTCATCAAGAGCTAAATCACCGATTACAAGAATTTTAGCTCTATTTAGATTTTTAATATACTCTCTTAATTTGTTTAAATCAATTTTCATATCATCTTCTCTTATGATTGCTTAACACTTAAATCTAATATATAATAATAAATATATAATACAACAAAAAAAGAGAGATTTCATGGCAGGAAGTTTTTATAACAGCGGTAAAGACTCAGTTGATATTAGTGAACTTGCCTCATTAAATGAGGATATTTCTGATGACTTAATTGAACAACTTCAAAATCAACTAACACCTAACGCTCAAAATTTTAAAAGTGAAAAGCCTGCAATAAATCCTAATGACGACTCCACTTTGTTTGAAGAATCGTCTTCAATTGACAAAAGTGTTGATATTCCGACATCTAAACAGCAAAGTGATTCTGACTTAGGAGCTTTTCAGAATTTGGATGCTCAAATTCCTGCAGAACCCAGAAAAGAAGAAATAACTGTAAATAAGAACTTTGACGACAACTTTATAAAAAAATATAAGGCAAAACTTAACAAAAAAGCCGGACTTGCATATAATGAAGAAGATATAACAGGTACTTCTACCGCTAACACAGATGAGCAGAGTGATGAACCTATAGAAAATCTTTCTCAGGGCAACATATCAGAAAGACCTTTAACACAAGAACAAAAGAATTATAACGATAGTTTAGACTTTCTTGACGGAAATGTAAAATATTCCAAATACGTTATTTATATAGATCCACAAAACGTCGATTTTATTGAAGGTTTAACGGTCAAAGAACGTAAAAATTTGATAAACAGCATTTTACGAGAGCAAGATGATATTGCAATTACAAAACGCAGATTTAAAACAATTCAAACTGTTATGCGGCATGTTATTATTGCCATTTTGACACTTGCAATATCGATTCCTGTTGTTTATAACACTATAAATGCATCATTAGAAGCAACAATAGATAACCACAGACGTTCACAAACAAACTGGCAGACATTATACAAAGAACATGGTAAAATCACACCGCATTAGGCAACTTGTCTTCCTGTAATATTTTCTGCCAATTCACCGCCAAGCAGATGAGAGATTGCATAACCTCCGATTGATACTGCCGCAAATGTTCCGCCTTTTGCTATCTCCGGTGTAAGTTTAACTGCTTTTCCGATGAACTTTTTAATTCCGTTACATTCTTCAAGCAGTTCACCTTTTTGTTTACAATATGCTTTTACTTTATTTGCAGAATTTTTAAGCAAAGGAATCTCTTTATATAGTCCTTCTTTGATTTCTACCTTATTTTTACCGTTAATATATTTAGTTTTTGTTGTTCCAAATACTGCCTTATGAGCTTTTTCGCAAGCCAGCATTCCTGCAACAGCAGCACCTTCTTGTATTAATGCACTTTCTTGATCTTCGGAACAAAGAGCTTTGATAATCGCAGTTGCACCAATCAACCCGTTAATATGCTCCATACCGAATCTTGCAACCTGCCCTGCTCCTTTAAAAACACTATCTGTTTTAGGAATTTCTTTTAGTGCATTATCAATATCAACTACTTTTGTTGCCAAATCTCCTTTTGAACTGTGCGCAATTTCAATAATTCCTTCTCCTGCTTTTGCAAGTTGTGCTGATGCTACACAAGCATTCATTATACTTACAGGGGCATTATCAGCATCCATACTCTTATTTGCTCTTCTCGGGGCAAATATTGATTTTGAAACTATTGACGGCAAGAATGCTGTTATTGCGAAACAACTTGACATTGTAATACTAACCTTTACACACTATAATACATTACATATATATAAAGTCATTTTGTAAACGGAATTTGCATAAATACCGTAAAATTTTACAATTTGTAACAATACAACACAATTATACAATTAAGACCTTTTTAGAACTATTATTATTTTGTTTCTTCTGTGTTGGTTGTTTCTTCAGTTAATTCTTTAACAATTTCTAATTGTGTAATTCTGGCACCGTCAACTTCTTTAACAGTGAAAGTTAGACCTTTAAAGGAAACAGAATCCCCAACCTCTGCAATTCTTCCGAGTAATTTTACCACAAGTCCGCCTATTGTTTCCACGTCATCTTCTTCTAAAAAGTCAGCATTCAGTCCAAAATATTCAGCGAGTTCATCCATTCGCATCATAGCGTTTGCTAAATATTTATTTTCATCGAGTTCTTGAATATTAATTTCTTCTTCTTCCTCATCAAATTCGTCCTGAACTTCACCTATAATTTCTTCCAATACATCCTCTAATGTAATTAGGCCGGCTGTTCCGCCGTATTCGTCAACTACAACAGCCATTTGAATATGCGTTTTTTTGAATTCAACCATTAAATTATCTAATGTCATTGTTTCAGGAACTAATAATATAGGACGCAAAAGTGACTTTACGGAATATTCTTCTTTTGTCATTGCAATTGCATACAAATCTTTTACATGCAAGAAACCGATTATTTTATCTATATTTTCTTTTTCATATACAGGATATCTCGTATATCCTTTTTCCAACGCAAGTTTATTAATTTCATCATATGTGATATCTTCCGGAACACATATCATATCGGTTCTTGGTATCATAACCTGTTTTGCCATTAAATCTGAAAATTTAAACATATTGTGAAGCATTTCCGCTTCTGTTTCATTAAGCACACCTTCGTTATAGCTTGCATCAACCAACATATCAAGTTCCTCTGTAGAGTGAACAAGTGATGCATCTTCGTTATCTGCATGCAAAACTTTTAATAACCAATCTCCTGAAATTTGTAATGTCCAAACAAACGGCTTAAACAAAGATATGAACATGCTCATAGGAGAAGCAATTATTAATGCCAAATGTTCTGTATGTTTAAGCGCCAAACATTTAGGCAACTGCTCGCCAAGAAGAACATGAAAATAAGTTACGAGTAAAAATGAAATCGGAACTGCTACTGCATGGACTGTAATATTCCCCAAAGGAATATAATTTATTAAAGGTGACACAAGTTGTACCATTGTAGCTTCAGCTACCCAACCTAATGCAATACTGGCTATTGTTACACCGAGTTGTGCCGCAGCAAGCATTTTATTAACATTATTAACTAATTTTAATGCTGTTTTAGCTCTTGAATTCCCGTCATTACATAATTGTTCAAGCCTGGTTTTTCTGACTTTTACAAGGGCAAATTCCGCAGCTACAAAAAAACCGTTTACAAATAGCAGAAAAGCTATTACAAATATATTAATAAATATGTCCGACACGTCCATTTAGTCTGTAAATATCCTTCAAGTTACAATTACGATTTTACAATACATGTATAAAATTTGCAAATTCCAACCAAAGTATGACAAATATCTAACTAATTAAGAATTAAAAATCATTAATAAAAGTAATAGTATGTTAGTGTGAAGGAATAAAATGTACATTTATCCTTTACCCCGTTGTCATTGTGTAAAAAACACAATGATAAAATTTACTGCGTTATTTGTGTGCGCAGTATTGAATCATGGAAGAAAAAAGAAAAGAAAGGAAATCATTATGGCTTCAATCACAATCAACACAAACATTGCGTCATTGACGGCGCAGCACAACTTGTCCATTGCAACAACCGGTATGAATACCGCAATGGAAAGATTAACCACCGGTTTTAGAATTAATTCAGGTAAAGATGACGCTGCAGGTTCTGCTGTATCAACTTTAATGGAAGCTCAAATCTCAGGTTATGACGTAGCCGAATCAAATGCAACAATGGGGTTATCACTGTTAGACACTGCAGAAGGTGTTTTAAACATTGTAGGTGATTACTTACAACGTATCAGAGATTTGACGGAACAAGCAGCTAACGGAACTTATGGTACATCTTCAATGACCGCAATCAGGACAGAAGTTCAACAGAGAATGGAAGAAATCAACCGTCTTTGTACAGTTATTGATTTTAACGGTATTAAATTGCTTGACGGTACAAGTATAGCAGCTACTTCAAAAAATGGTGTAAACTTGCAGGTAAGCAACAACTCAGGTAAAAATAACATTATTAACTTAAAGTATACATTATTTGAAGCAGCAACTTTAACAGCTTTATTAATTACTAATAACTCACAATCGGGTGTAAAAGGTGCGACAGCTCCGGATCAGAATTGGTTTTCAAGAAGTGACGGACAAGAAACAAAAGCTCTGGAGGCCAGAATTAATGGTGGTGAAACTACTTCATCAGACGGCAGAAAATATGATTATGTATCAAAAGGTTATAAAGCAATTAATCAAGAAGAATATGACTGGAAAGATGACAGAACAACAAGCTTAAACAAATCTTGTATTACAGCTATTTGTGATGCCGTTTATACAGACGATGCTACAGCACGTGAATTCTTATCATTCATTGATGATGCAATTGAAAACGTATCAAACAGAACAGCATTAATCGGTGCTTATATGAACAGGGTTGAATCAGCTGTTGATGCGATAAGTGTTCAAAAGGAGAATATCGTATCTGCTAATTCATCTATCAAAGATGCTGATGTAGCTACTGAATCATCAAATTATATTAAGTATCAAATTTTGCAACAATCTTCTGCAACTTTACTTGCAACAGCAAACCAAACACCAAGTATTGCATTGAACTTGATATAGTTTATATAAAAAATAAATTACACTGGAAATATAAAAGTATATTAATTGAAGCCACCCCGAGGATAATTCCGAGGGGTGGTTTTGATAAAAAGAAACACCTTTTATTAAAGGTGTTTAATCATTTTCGAGAAAGAGAGAATTTGAGAAAATTTTACATACTTACCATCTAAAATTATTAAAAATAACTATGTATGGAGCATTCTGTCCAATTCATATATTTTTAATACCAAAGCTTCTGTTTGTTCTTTAAACCACATAGCGAATAATTTTAATTCATCCATAAAACTATAACATCCGGGCCACATTGAATACATCTTAAAACTCCTTATGTTTTTCCTGTCTACATCATGTATATCGGCATATTTTTTTTAAACTTTAGTTATTTTTATATTTTTGTTACAAATATTTACAATGTAAACAAATGTTACAGAATATAATTTGTTTGAAATTACAATTAAATAAATAACTTTATATACATGAGGCATAGTAAGATGACGATTTTATCAGTACAAAACAAATTTGAATCAAATCAGACATCAACAGTTAAAACTGCTGAAATTGGTGATATGCTCACGAGCGGAAAAGTTAACAATCTTAAACTTAATATCAAAAGCGATGATTTACAAACAAAGTTAAAAATTCTTGAATCTGCAGTACATGGCTATGAAAACAGAAGCATAACCGTAGATACATATTATTCTTATGTACAAAAAAAAGGTTATACACTTGAACAGTTTTTTGATTTAGATCTAAATAAATTTAGAAATATAGTAAATGATATTGAGTTAGAATTAAGTGAAAAATTTGAAGATGAATGTATTAAAGCAGATAATTCGGAAGAATTTGAAAAAACAATAAAATTAGCGGCAGATAACGGTGCATCTTTTGATACTGCTGTAAAAATTGCTAAAAATAACAACGGAAAGTCTATAATAGATATTATAAATAACAGCAATATTACAGCTAAAAAATATAAAACACTTTCGGAAATAAGTAATAGTGAATTAAAACAAATTCTAAAAGGTATTTTATTAAGTTATAAAAATGATGCAAATACAAATGATGCAAATACAAATAATGCAAAAACAGGTGATAAAAAAGCTGTCATTCACGCTTTATTAAGCAGTTTAAAATCAGTAGATCAACCGAATTATAAAAGAATATATGATGCATTTATTGAAGTTGCGCCTGAAGTTGATGACAACTTTGCTAAACTTGTTACAATGTTAAACACTTTTAAAAATGATCCTGATTCTTTAGAAAAGTGGATACAAAGTACAGATTTTCAAAGCATATTGAGTGATTACGGTTTAGATGAAAATCAAGTTAAATCTTCAATAAGAACCGCAGCAGGTATAATACATAACGGCGGTTTAGATTCTGTAGAAACAATAGCCAATTTGATGGATACATTTAGTCCTGAGGCAAGATACAATAAATTAAAAAATTCAGATTCAAAAAATTATACACAAAAAGATTTTGAATTTATTGCAAACTATGAAAAATATCAACAATTAAAAAATGCAAAAGAATTAAGCGATGAAGACAAACAATGGCTTAAAGAGTTTAAAGTTAATTGTGTAAAAAAAGCAGAAAATTATAGCAATGCTTTTGGTGCAGCAATTGCTACGTTTGATCCGGAAAAATTAAAAGATTTAAAAGAATTATATCCTGACAGATTTGATGATATTTTAACTGAATATGCATATTATTTAAAAAATGATCCTTCAATTGAATATGACTCAAAATATTTGGATGAAATTACTGATGGTAAGTTTTCAGAAAAATATTCCGAAATAGAAAATCTAAATGCACAAAGTAACAGTAATATTTCTGATTTAGGCATTCCGCAAAGAGTTTCAGACTCACAGCGTTTAGCTTCAGAAAACAATTTGGCTGTAATATCTCAAACACTGGGTTTAACCACAAGAAATGAAGATAATAATTCAAAATATACATTAGATGCAAAACCTTTTGTTGTTCAAACCAATGATGAAGATAAAAATATATTTAATAAATCAAAGTCAGAATTGGCAAAAGGTGTAGCTATGCATTTATACAGTGCAAATGAACTTTTAAAAAAATGTACGGCTAATTTATCATCTGGATTAGGAGAATTTGCACTTAGCTATATCAAATCATTAAACGATATTGATAAAAAAACTAAGCTGGATCTTATCGGTAGTTTTATTGCAAAAGGGAAGATAATGATAGAATGCAACCTTGACTATAATAAATTTAAAGGTGTTCAATTGAATTTTGATCAAAAAAAGATACAAGAAAAACGAGCTAATGCATAGAATCATCATTCATTAAGGATGATGATTTTTACATATCTTAATAAAAAAGCAATTTTTTTTATAAAAAATACTTTATATATATATCGAGGTATATTTATGAGCGTATTAAGTTTTATAAATGATGCAGCAAATAAAGTTGTCAGTTACTTTACTGACGAAACACCTGCTGTTGAAAAAAATAAAAGCTCTAATAAAAAAATAAAAAAAACAAATGTACAGAATATGTCATACCCTAACTCAGCTGTTAATCCTAAAGGAGAAACTGTTGGAACAGTTGGCGATGTAGTAGTTAAAACTTCTCAAGAGAATAAAACTAAAACAACAACTAGCACTCAAAATCCGGTTGAAAAACAACCAAAAATTGAAAAATCATCAAGACAAATTAATCAAGCAATAGCAGTAACTTGTCAGAAACATTCATTAGATCTTGAAAAATTAATTACCGGTATAGAAAGAATTACCGGCTTAGTCAAAGATGAAGATAAAAAAGAACAATTATCCGAAACACAAAAAACAATCATGCTAAGTGTAATACTAAATTCATTAAATAAAGCAATAGAAGCTAAAGAAACAAAGTATAAAGACATAGACGTTATTGATGCTGTTTTGATGGATGCTACTATTACAAGTGAAATTATAATTAAGAAAAAGACATTTAAAGACTTAATGTCTTTTGATTCGGAAATTAAAGACAATGCTTCTGATTTTATAAACGGAATTAACAATATAAAAACTGTAGAAGAATTTGAAGCATTAAAGGCTGAATTTGAAGCAAAAATGAATGCCAAATATAATGCAAAAAAGGCTGAAATTAGTAAACTTCCTGCAAAACAAAGAGATGCAGCAATAAAAAAGCTTAAAGCAAAACAAGAAGCAATAAGAGAAAGAATTCTTTCACACTATGTATTTGGGAATACTTCAAATGAGATTAGTATGAATGCATTAACAATGGCAAGTTCAAATAGTGTCGGTAAAATGACAAATGCATTATATAGTATACAACCAAATGATAAAGCCAGAGCAAAACTTGCAAAAATGCATTCATTTGGTTTAGATGAAAAAATATTAAAAGCACAGCAAGCCCGAGGAGAAAAATTTAATCCGGAATCTTATCAAGAATATGTACAAACTAATGTAAGCTGGAAAGATTCTGAGTCATTAAATGCATATCAAGACGAAGTAATGAACGCTGCAAATAATAAAAAAGATCCAAAATACAGTTTCTTGACTGATGAAATAATAATGGCAACTAATAAAGGTGTAGGTATCGGTGCACAAATGAACCACATTATGACATCTTCCGAAAAGGCTGAATTTGCGGAACGCTGGACAAATGATGTTAAAAACTATTACGGTGAAAATTCTAAAGAATATAAAAGTTTGAAATCTTATGTAGAACAAAAAGTCGAAGAATACAGTAGCGCTAAGTCATCAACAAAAGAAAAAACAGATTTAAAGGCCGAAACAACTCAACAACCAAGACAAAATATTGTTGGGCAAAATGCATCATTAGAATTCGAACAAAACGCAGTTCCTGTTCGCAGTTTAAAATTCGTTTCACGTGTTATGCCGAATAACACAATAAACAAAGCTGCAGAAGAAAAGAAACAAACAGAAGCTAATGTTCGTAGAAAAGTATTGGCAGGTGCTATAACTAAAGATACTGAAGTTATGGATGCACTCGGATTAACAAATAAATCTCAGCTTGTAGAATATTATGCAAAAGATCCTGATCTTAGAGATTTGAAAAAAGAATATATTCGTATATATATAAAAGATGAAAAAGATGAGAATAAATTATTATATCTTGCAAAAAAAGTACCTGAGATTATTCCGTTTATAATCGAAAATATGCGCGGAGATAAAAAATCATTTACTGACAAACTAAAACAAGATGGTCGTCTGTCACATGACCAGCAAGCTTTGTTAAAAAAGGAAATGCAGAATGTTGCTTAAAGAATTTTTATATAAAATTTTAGAACTGCAGGAAAAGTTCTTAAGATTTCGTTTATCAAAGACAATCGGGGTTAAAAATACTTCGAAGAAAAAACGCCACTATTCAACCGGCTGTACTCTTGATTTGAATACAATGGCGGATATTGAAAAACAAGAATTAGAAGATAAAATAACAAATATTTTAAAGACTTATGAGTACAATCCGGAAAGAATTTTGGATTACATAAAAGCGCAAGGAACACAAATTAAAATTATAAAAGATGCAAAAAAGATTCTTAATCCGATAGGGGAAAATGAAGGTTTTATTTATCCTTGCAAAGGAAGTAAAGCTCTGTATTTATCTCTTGGAATTAATAAGTCATTCTCTTTAAAAACCGATGAAATGTTTGTTCTTTCTGAAGGCGAAATTAACAAATATTATTTTATATACCACTTTTATAACTGGTTCGCATTTAAAAATAATATTGCAGGAATGGATACTGAATCACAGGAACTTTTAAAAAAATATTTGTTCAGCTCCGCTGATACAAAGGAATTACAACTTGCAGAAATATATAAACTAAAAGACGCCATCCGTCAGGATAAGGCGTCTATAGAGTTTGTGGTTAAGCTTTGCAGAAATTATGACGGTGCAAAGCAGGCACTAACAAAAATGCACAATGAAGGCAGTGCTAAATTATAGTTATCTCTTTTGCATTTCTTGTTGTAATCTGTCACAAGAATCGCAAGGTGCTGTTTTTTGGATTTGTTTTCCGCAAGGATCACAAGGAGCTTTTTTCTCACAAGGATCACATGGCGCAGCATAACCTGTAGAACATGGACATTTTTCTACCTTTTTTTCACATTTGTTGCATTTGCTCCAAGGATTTAAGCTTGACCAAGAAAATGCATTTGCACTTTGTACGCCGACAGCGGATATAATCCCTAAAACAGCTAAAATTGATAATGTTTTTTTCATTTCTTACTCCTTTTTTTGTATCGTATTTTTCAATACAATACCATGTTAAGAAATGGAAAAAATTTTTATATTGCCTAACCAGATATTAATTTTTTGCCTTGTCTATTAATTTGTTTTTATGATTCCAAGCAAAAGATGAACGTATCTCTGAACCAATTTTTTCTATTAAGTGTTCTTTTGATTGTTCTCTTAGTTTTTTAAAATTCTTTCCGTTTTTTTCGGTCATCTCAGACATAAACTCTTTTGCATAGCTTCCATCTTGAATTTGTTTAAGTGCTAATTTCATTTTTTCTTTTAC
>CADBXV010000028.1 GCA_902798645.1 uncultured bacterium | reverse complement strand
ATCACTTACAAAAAACAATAAAAACTACTTACATCTCTTAAAATATTACTTACACAATTATTAAGCTCTTTGATTTTATCGGGAGCTTTTTATTTGTTATTTTCCGTGTGGATGGGCGGATTCGTAAACATCTTTCATGTGTTTCATGGATATGTGTGTATAAATTTGCGTATTTGAAATTCCTGCGTGTCCGAGAAGTTCTTGAACTACTCTTAAATCTGCGCCGTTTTCAATCAGTTTTGTTGCAAAGCTGTGTCTGAAAACGTGAGGGGTAACTTTTTTAGGTAATTCTATTTTCTCAACAGTGTCGTTAATAACTTTTCGTATGGTTTTATTTTGAAGTCTATATCCTGTGTTATTTATAAATAAAGGTGAATCATCGTTTTTATCTGGAGCATTGTATCCCGAAGAGGGGATAAGCGCTCTTGCTGAATCAATATATTGTTTCAGATAGTTCTTGGCTCTGTCAGACATAAGAACAATTCTTTCTTTTGCGCCTTTACCAAAAACTCTGATTTCATTTTCTTCAAGATTTATATCTCCGAAGTTCAAATTGCTTAATTCTGAAACACGCATGCCTGTTGCCCAGAGAAGTTCTAATATTACTCTATTCCTAAAACCAGCAGGCGTATCAATCTTTACGTTATTTAAAATTTGTTCGACTTCTTCCGGTGTTAGGAATTTTGGTAGAGGTTTTGGTCTTTTGGGTGCTGTAAGAGAAAGAGCCGGATTAGAATCCGTGTATTTTTCTCTGAACAGAAACTTATAAAATGTTCTTATGGAGGCAGTTTTTCTTGCGATTGTAGTTTTTTTGTAATCGAATCTTTGTATAAAATGTAAATATTCTCTAAGTTTGTCAAAGTTTACTTCAGTACATTTTTCTCCGTTTAGCCAAAGAATATAGCTTATAATATCAGAGCAATATGCGCTTAGAGTGTGTTCGGAAAAGTTTTTTTCTACACTCAGATAAGTTTTAAATTCTTCCAGATATTGTTTATCTCTTTCTTCCATATTTACATTCTCTTTCAACTATTATACAATATTAACGGTAAATAGCCAATAAATTAAGAAGCTGATTTATGAATATATTTAAGACTTTTGAGACATATCTGAAAGAGCCTCTGAGTATTTTGAGGGATAATTTTATACAAATAATAAGTTTGCAAACCGGCAATATATTTGAGCATAAGCCTTCTATTGATGTTGATTTTATAAAGAATAAAGCTCAAATAACAGTTGTGAATAATGAAAAATTATATAATTTATTGTCTTTAGTTACAAAAAGAGCAAAAATGAAGGAAGAAAAGAGGGAAAGGGAGCATGAATCAGCTTAATGCAAAATTTATAATAAGTGCGGAAAAACTTTCTCAATGTCCGGATTTTAAATTACCGGAGTTCCCTCTGTTAGGTCGTTCAAATGTGGGCAAATCTTCTTTTATAAATGCGCTTGCGAATAACAAAAAACTTGCAAAAACTTCTAATACACCGGGAAAAACCCGACTTATAAATTTTTTTAATTTTTCCGATAATTTTATAGTAGCAGATCTTCCGGGATACGGATATGCAAAGGTTTCAAAAGAAGCGCAGGAAAGATGGCAAAAAAATTTGGAAGAATATTTGTTAAAACGAGACAGCATAAAATCTCTTGTTCAATTTATTGATGCAAGACATGATATACAAAAAAACGATATTCAAATGAGAGAGTGGGTAAATGCCTATAAATTGCCTATTTTTACTGTTGTAACAAAAATTGACTATGTTCCTAAAGGTAAACAACAAAAAGTATTGCAAAATATAAAAAAACAATTTTGCGGAGATGTGTTACCATTTAGTTCAATTGATAGATATTATTGTGAGAATGTTATTGAATATTTAATAAATTTATGTAAGAATTAAATTGTTAAAAGTAAGGGGATAATAGTGTTAGAAAAATATGAAAAAGAAGACTTGTGTCAGATGTCATTGACCGGTATCCGTTCTTTGTCATTATTAGGCTTGTTGATAAAAGCCCCGAGGTCGCTGGAAGAGATAAAGCAATCTTTTATAGAAAACAATATAATGCAAGAATCAAATTCATATGACATTATCAGAATTGATTTAAACACATTAAAATCCATGGGGTGTGTAATTTCAAGAGCTGATCGCAGAACAAATAATAAATATGTTTTGTTAGAGCATCCGTTTAAGATACAGATAACTGAAGATGAAGTGAAAACCTTAAAAAAAGCGTTCAATAAAATCAAAGAAAATGCTGACGTAAAAATTCTGCTGGGTTATAACGAATTGTTTAATAAAATTGCTGATTTTGCACCAAATGAAGATATTAAACAGCAGTTGCTCGGTATTTCTCCCTTAAAAAAATATTCTATTGATATTGTTGAAACATTGCATAATGCCTGTAGGACAGGAAAAGAAGTTGTGTTGATATACAAATCCCCTGTTTCAAATAAGGAATGTGAAAAGACTGTTGTATCAGAAAAGGTAGTTCTGCAAAATGATAAATTATACTTGTATTGTGTTGATAAAAATTCCGGAGAATCTATATATTTAAATTTAAAAAGAATATTAAAAATAATTTCTCAAAGCGATAGCAGCGGAAATAATGAAGCAAAGAAAGTAAATATAAAGTTTGAGTTAAAGAATTTTGGTATATCCGGTTTGGAGGAAAATGAATCTATTATTAGCGGAGATTTAGAGCATGGTTTTGTAATCGAGGGTAAATATCATAATGAGTTTTATGCAACTCAAAGGATTTTATCATTTGGTTCAAATTGTACCGTAATAGAACCGGAATGTTTTAAAGAAAAAATTATTGAAATACTAAAGAAAATGAGGGAGATATATAATGACAATAAATAAAATATCTCAGAAAAAAAATAATTCCTCCATACAAGTGTTAAAAACTTTGCAGGTTTTATTGCAAGGCACATATTCAATGAAAGAATTAGTAAATTTATTAAATCAAAAAGAGGAAGGTGCTGTTTTTAATAATAGCGTAATCAGTAAATATATTAATACTTGCAGATATTGCGGATTTGAGATTCCGAAAATTAATAACCAATATTATATTGCAAAAGTTCCGTTTGGATTGGATTTGTCTGATATTGATATAGAGCTTTTGGAAACCGTTCAAAATTACGTAGCAGATGAAATGTCTTCAAGGTGTAAAGGTTTGATAGATTCTTTTTGTTATAAAATTGCACATTTTTCAAATAAGAAGATATCAGCAGTTGAGAAAAAAGAATTTAACTACACGATAGAGTTGTTTGAACGAGCAAAAGCAAAAAAACATAAAGTAAAACTAATATTTAAAAATCACAATGTATTAGAGTGTATTCCTATTGATATAACTCAACAAGGTAAAAAATTATTTTTGAATATATTTTGTAAAAAATATAGGAGCATAGATGCTGCTCGTCTTTCAGGAATAAAACTTTCCGGACAAAGATATATTGATCCTTTTGCAGGAGATCAAACAGTTATCTTTAAGCTAAGCGGAAATCTTGCAAAGCGTTATGAGGCAAGGGAAAATGAAACTGTTGAAAATAATTTGGATGGAACAATAACTGTAAAAAACAGAAATGAAAATAAAGAGATGTTGTTTTCAAGACTCTTAAGATATGACGATAAGTGCGAGTTAATACAGCCCAAAATGTACCGTGACGATATGAAAATTTTAATTGATGAAATGTTAAAAAATTATGGAGTTTAACATATGAATCTTGTCGTTGATATAGGTAATACAAAAATTTCGTTTGGTGTTTTTAAAGATGAGCAGATAAGTATAGTGTCAGGCGTAGTGTACCCTAAAACAATGACGAAACAGAGTTTTGAACAGATATTGTTAAAGATTTTACCTCAAGTAAATATAGATAATTGTATCATATCATCTGTTGTAGATGAAGTTACGGATATTGTTCGTGATACAATCTTAGATTATGTACATGTAAATGCGATAGTATTAAATTCGGATATGGACTTAGGAATAAAAATAAAATCTAAGTCTCCGCAAACTATTGGTACGGATAGAATTGCAAATGTTTTTGCTGCATCAAAATTGTATAAGCAAAGACCATTAATAGTTGTAGATAGCGGCTCCGCAACGACATTTGACATTATAGATTCTGAGGGTGTGTTTATTGGCGGTATGATTTTACCCGGACTAATGATGCAGCTAAAAGCTCTAGGTGCCAATACTTCTAAGCTGCCTGAATTGAACTTGGATATGATAAAAAAAGTTCAAACAGTTATTAACAGTGATACACAGAAAGAAATCTTATCAGGTGTCGTAAATGGTCATGCGCAAGCAATACAGGGTTTGATTGTAAAAAGTGAAAGAGAATTGAAGAAAAAAGCTTATGTAGTAGGTACAGGCGGAGATGCTATATTAATTGATGAATTTATGAAATATAAAAAGTTTGATGAGATAAACCCATATTTAACTTTGCAGGGTATAAATATGATTTACGAAAGGAATGCAGAATAGATTTCAGACAATCTAAATATATTTATTTAAATTTTCTGTAGTCATTTAATTCTTCAATAGCCTTCATGTCAGCAATTCTGGAAGCTTTTTTCTGTTCCTTTGTAATAAGAGCGCTTATTATCAGAGCAGGAATTATACTCAAGGCTACAATTCCGAAGTATTTTGATGTATTAGCAACTTTTTCAGCTTTTGTTTTCGCTTCTTTAAACAGATAAGGCATAGCGAAAACTGTAGCTCCAAGGCTAAAGGTTGTTGTTATCGGGTAAGCTATTGATTGCCCCAATGCTTCTATACTTTCTGCAAATTTTTGAGAATTATCGTCAACCTTGTTAAATGTTCTGAATGCATTTTTTTGTAGTCTTTTTGCATCTTTAAGCTGCTCTTTTGTGAGTTCAAGTTTTTCAGTTGCTTTGTAGAATTTTCTTTCGTCTTTTCCTGCATTCTTTTTATATTTGTTGTATTCCTTGTTATTTTTATATGCAGTTATTAAAAACGCAAAAATATTTTGTTTCTTTTTATGTACTACATCAACATCTTTTATTTCATTTGCTTGTTCATCAGATACGTATATAAAATTTCTTGGATCCTGTAATAATTCTTGTTTGACTTTAAATCTTCCTACACGTGCAGCTTGTTTATTGATTTGAGCGGAGACAATACCCATAAGTGCAAAAGAGCCAATGGATAATCCTTTGATAATTGCTGAGATTTTAGTTTGAGATTGAATTTTTAATGCTTTTAGAACTTTATCTACACCAAAATATGCAATTCCGCCTAATGCACCGATAGTTATTATTCCGGCTTGTGTTGCGAGTTCTGAATTTTCGGCATAATCTTGAGAAGCAATATCAATTTTTTCTACAAGTTTTGTTAACAATTGCTGGTCTTTTTTTGCATTTTCTATTTCTTCATCAGTCAGATTTGCATCAATAAGTTTTTCATCTTTTTCCAATTCAAGTTCAAATTTGCGTTTTCGTTCTTTGTATTCTTGTGAATCAATTGCCATATCTTTTATGGAATTAAAATTTTTTGATAATTTCTCGGATATTTTTTTCTTTTTGTCTTCTTCTAAAATTATATTTTGGGATATGTCATTTGCGAGTGCAATTTGTTCTTCTGTGAGAACAGCAAATCCGTTAGGATTGTTGAGTTCCTTGTTCATGGCTTCAAATCTGCCTTTCCGTGAAGCTCCGACTTCTGCCTTTGCCCCCCATGCCATAAGCGGAAAAGCAGCAAATGAGCCTGCCAGTAATCCTATTCCGGCAGGAATTCCCATTCCGACTAATTTTTTATACTTATTTCCTTTAGGAACAAATTTTGCAAAAAAGCGTCCAATTGGTTTTATTGAACCGAGAAATCCTCCTATGCCCAGTCCTGCAATACTTGCAAGTTCAAGTCCCATACTTATAATTGGCTCTGTGGCAGCTTCCATATTTTCGGCTTTCTTTTGTGAATATTCATCCATAATATCCACAGCTCTTAAAATTATTTTCCCTCTTTTAATGTCATCCTGATTTACAATTTCCGGATGCTTATCAATGTAAGCCAGGCGTTTTGCATCTGTTAAATCACGTTTGCTTTTCCAATCAGAGTAGATTGGTTCATATTTTCTATATGATTTGTAATCTCCAAACATTGACATATTGAAAGCTTCCTTGATAGATTAAAAACCCGTAAAAAATTTTTTTGCTAGTTTGTTTATACACTAAATGTATGATTACGAAATTTAGCAATATATATATAATTAAATTGTGTATTGGGAGATGGTATTATGATGAATAACAGACGTTGGTATGATTCAAATGAGCACACAGAAAAAGCTTTAGCTTTATTGAAAGATTTGGATGAAGATAAAAGAAGGTCATTAGCTAAAGATTTAACGACGTTTGTAAAGCAAGTAAGAGAGATGAAGGATGATGATGAAAATTCTGAGATCAGCCTTGGTCTGGATAGGGTTATTGGCTTGTATAAGCTTTCAAATTCGCGCAGATGGTACGATAAAGTCAGCATATTATCATATGCACTAAAAACCATGTCTACACTTCCAAAAGAAGACTTCTATAATATTATGGAAGGTGTTCATTCTACCTTGGCAAAACAATAAGTTATTTTCTTATTGTGCTTCTTTCTATAGCTCGTACTAATTTTGTAATAAGATTTTCGTTTGGATTAATTGAACCGACAAGGATTGTTTTACAGCCGAGTCTTTTTCCGACAAGAATGTCCGTTAACGGTCTATCTCCTACCATAACTGCATTATTCGGAGAAATGCCTATTTCATCAAGATAGCTTTTGGCAACTTTAGGATTTGGTTTTTTTGCATTCCCTATAACTCTGCATGGAGCAATTCGTGAAGCGTTTTCTATGTATTCTTTATTTGGATTGTTGGATATAATTGCAACTTCAAAATCTTTGATAAATGTATTAAACCAGTTGATTGTATCAGGCGTAAAACTTGCGGATTTGGACTGCATAACTGTTGAATCAAGGTCAAACATTATGCATTTTATACCTTGTTGCTTTAATTCTTCAAAATTAATTTCATAAATATTTTTCAAGTTATAATCAGGTTTAATAAACATAAAAGCTCCTCTAATCTATTTTTATAGTTACATAATGAAATTATTTAGTCAAATATAATAAGTTAATAGCAAAAAAAAATTTTACGTTTTTTTATAAAGCTAAGGAGAAAAAATGATTATACGTTACAACTTTATAAACAACGTAAAAATAAACACAATAAATAAAGTTAGAAAATTAATAAGTCCTCTAAAGCTTAGCATACCAAAATTTGAGCAGTTAAAAAAAGATATTTTTGAACTAAAAGAGGGAATGCCGGATGTTTTGATGAATAATCCTCCTATTTATACCGGAAAATATGATTTCGGTTTAAAAGACAGAAGGTTTATTGCATTTGATGCGGAATACAGAGCGTTTGATTTTGAAGGATATGATACCAAATTCCCAAATGATTATGTTTGTATTGATTCTAAAGGTGATAGACGGTTAAAACCTCATGTATATTTAAAATTTGTTGAAGTACATCCTGAATTTGCACGTCAGGGTGCGTATAAAGGTGCTATAAAACGGCTTGTAGAATTTGTAAAGTTTGATAACGAATGTCAAGGCAGAATATCTCTTGATGCAAGAAAAGTAGAAAGTCCAACTATGACAAAAATCCCGAGTCCTTCTGTTGCTCATTGGAAGTGTGGATTTAGATTTGTAAATAAAGAAGATAATAAAGTTATGCAAAAAGTTCTTGCAGGGGAATTACCATTAGAGAATGCTCCTGAAGGAACAATGTATTATCCGGTGGGTTAGTGTTGTTATACAAATAAATTCAAGTATAGAAAATCATCCTCTGCGGTTGGCAGAGGATGATTTTGTGAACAAAAACTTTTCTTAATAACTATGCTATTTTTTAGAAGTTGAAAGTTCATTCAATATTGCATAAGTAGCATCCCAACCGCTTAAACCGCCTGACATTTTGTATTGATTTAAGCTTTTTGCTCTTTCAGCTTTAATTTTTTCTTGTTCTTTAGCGAATTTCTTTATAGAGCGTTTGCTTTTATTTCTTTTGTCAACAATAGGATCAGCATAAGTTAAGAAGTTTCTGTATTCCTGACAACCGTATCCTGCTTTAATTTTGTCTTGATAATTGTATGCAATATAGTTATATGCGCTCATTGCTCTTTCAGAGTTTGCTGGTTTTCCCATAACAAGTTCTAAATTAGTTCCCGGCATTTTTGTAATAACAACAACTAATGCAAGCGGATTGTATCCTGCTTTTACCATTAAATCTACAGCTGTCATATCAGCTTCTTTTTGGTCTTTTAATGATGTTTTGTTGTTCCAATATTCGCTATTTGCAGTTGTATTTACAATATTATCCTTGCTTAATTTTTCGGCAAGAAGTGCTTTTGTTGCAGCTCTCAGGTTATCTTTTCCTGATTTACCGTTTATGATTTGACCTAATTCATAAGCAACAACACCTGCTACTTCATTATCATTTCCTGCATATGTTAGGTCTGCTTTTGAAACTTGTACAATGTTTGTTGAAGATGTTGTTGAATTATCAACGGTATTTTCTACAACCTTGAATTGAAGTTTAGCGGGCAGACTGTTTTTTTCAACAATAATTTTTGATACAGGTGCTACTCTGTCTGATGCGTTCCATGTCGCAGCAAAAGACGGAACTGTCATAAGCGCAACCGTAAATAATGATAATATTAACTTTTTCATATTCCCTCCTTTTATTTACAATAAAAATTGTAGCACAAAAATATATTTACTCTCATGCAGGATTATAATATAATTTTTTTTGTTAGGAGATACAAATGTTCCAATATTTTACGGGTTCTTTTATTGTTACAATATTAGGTTTAATAAGTGCTTACCTATGGGGTGAGCACGTACATAACGGTACAGGACTGACTTGTATTTTTATCGCTGCTGTTCTTGCAATTTTAGAGATAAGTTTGTCTTTTGATAATGCAGTAGTCAATGCGATGAAGCTTGAGAAAATGTCCGAGAAGTGGAGGCATCGCTTTATTACTTGGGGTATTTTGATTGCTGTTTTTGGTATGAGATTCTTATTTCCGCTTCTTGTAGTTTCTATTTTTGCAAAACTCAACATAATGTCTGTCTTAGGTATGGCATTAAATGATGTAAATCAATATGCGCACTATTTAGAACTGACTCACGCACCGATAGTAACCTTTGGCGGAGCATTTCTCTTGATGCTGTTTATGGACTATTTTACGGAACAAAACAAAGAGATTCATTGGATTTACCCGCTCGAAAATCATTTGCAAAAACTTAACAGATTTAGAGGGATTTGCACTATGACAACATTATTTGTACTGGGAATACTTCTAAACTTGCTCCCTTTAAATCAAAGATTGTCTGTTTTAACGTCAGGGATTGCCGGAATTGTTACTTATTTAATAATTGACGGATTGGCAGAATGGCTCGAGCGCAGACAGGAAGAAAGAGCAAAATTATGCGCTGATACAATTAAATGTTCAGGATTAGTTGGGTTTTTATACTTGGAACTTATTGATGCTTCATTCTCTCTTGATGGTGTTCTTGGAGCATTTGCGCTTAGTCAGGATATTATTATTATCACAATCGGTTTATTTATCGGTGCAATGTTTGTACGATCACTCACAATTATGCTTGTAGAAAAGAAAACATTAGATCAATTCCTGTATCTTGAACATGGCGCTCACTGGGCAATTGGAACTCTTGCTATACTTATGTTTGTATCAACTCTTATTGAAGTACCTGAAGTTGTAACAGGGCTTTTGGGGTTAGTATTTATTTTGAGTGCTCTTGTTACTTCGATTATCCATAACAAAAAAAATAAGGTTTAGAATGCTTATTAAAGATAAAAATTTATATTTTATAGGCGGAATAGTAAGAGATGAATTTCTTAATACAAAAAGCATCGATACTGATTTTTGTTACGAAGGGGATGCAATTAGTTATGCACAACAAAAGGGATTTAATATTATAAAAACCAATCCTGACTTTGGAACGGTAAGAATTTCGGCTGACGGTAAAGAAGTTGATATTGCGTCAACAAGAACAGAAACTTACCCCCAAAAAGGACATTTACCGAGAGTCGAAAATATCGGTTGTTCTTTAGAAGAAGATTTAAAAAGACGTGATTTTACAATTAATGCAATTGCAAAAAGAACGACTGACGGAGAGGTTATCGACAGCTATAACGGAATTGGCGACATTAAATCTAAAACATTGAGAGTATTGCACAAAGACAGTTTTATTGATGATCCGACAAGAATTATAAGAGGACTTAAATTTTCTGTCAGATTTGGTTTTAATTTAAGCCAAGAAACGCAAGAATTTCAGGAAGAATATTTGAATAATATTAACTACGATATGAGTTATCACAGAATCAGAAAGGAACTTATTGAAACATTTAGTCTTAATAAACCTGAAGCATATGACAAGTTTATTGAACAAGGAATTTACAAATTGCTGGGAGAAAATGTTAAGCCTCCCCAAATAAGCGGTGAAGATATATATAATGCCATAGGTAATACAACAACAAATTATATCTGGTTATTTTATATTGTTCCTTTTGTTTTTTCCGGTTTTTCACTTGATACAATATACCCTTCGAAAGCAGAAAAAAGAATTATTGAATGGGTGCATAAACTAAAAACTCAAAAGCCGACTCACAATACACCTGTTGAGAGTATAATAATAAAGAGGCTGATTGATTATGCTTAAAAATTTATTTAATTTTATATGTAATTATAAGATGATTTTTAATCCTGTTATAAGATATAACGCTTCAAATATTGGAGAGATATCCGGAATTAATGAATTAAAAAGAGAAACTCAAATTGTCGTATCAATAACATCTGGTGAAGACAGATTTGATGAATTGGAATTATCGCTTTATTCCGTTTTTAATCAAACAATCAGTCCTGATAAAGTAATTTTGTGGTTTTCCAATGAATATGAATTATCCGAACTTCCGTATTCAATAACAAGATATATAAAAAACGGACTTGAAATACGGTTTGTGGAAGATAAAAAATCTTTTACAAATATCATTTATGCGCTTAAAGAATTTGAGAATCATATTATTATAACGGCAGAAGATAATATATGTTATCCTAAAGATTGGTTGAAAAAATTGTATCATTCATATATTACAAATCCTAAGGATATACATGTTCACAGAGCATTTAAAGTAAAAACAAAAGAAAATACAAATCTTCCTTCTGTATTATGTGAAAAATATTTTAATAATGAAATGGCAGGTTTTGATTATATTCCTGATATTTACGGAGGAGTTCTTTATCCGCCAAAATGTTTTACTAGAGAAGTTTTTAGAGAAGATGTTTATAAAAAGAAAGCAAAAGCAGATTGGATAGTATGGGCTTGGGTTATGGCTCTTGTTTCCGGAAGGAAAATTCGTATTGTAAAAAATCATATTAAAATTCTTTCATGTATAAATTTTATGAAACAATTTAAAACAGAATCTAATCGAATAAAACATTCTGTTGTAATTGGTAACCAGATTAGCAAATTGATGGAATTTTACGGTCAGAATATTACCCAAAGGCTCAATTCTTAAACAAAATACTATGTCCGTATGATATAAATTATTTTCTTATAAACTATAATGATATCTGAAAGAGGTCTTTAATGGTTGTAAGAGTATTAATGCTATTATTAGCACTTATAATAATGGTGAATTTGTGTATTATGACAGCTTGCGCAATAACAGGTGAAAATTTATATCAAAAATACGGAAAACAGTTATTATACCTTGTCGGAGGGTTTGTATTTTTGGTAACAGCCCTCTATATAGCACTTGCATTAATCGGTTTAAAATAAGTATACAGGCACAAGAAAGGAAAATGATGGACAAAAAATTTTTAGGTATGCCGTTTATCATCCTCGGATTACTTGTTTGCTTTTTAGTAATGTGTAATCCTTTTGTAATGGTTGGTCCGGGAGAAAGAGGCATAAAGATTAATTTAGGGCACGTTCAGCCGGAAAGTTACGGAGAGGGACTACATACGATATTCCCGTTTATACAAAAATTCAGAACAATGGATGTAAAGACTCAAAGAAATACATTAACAACCTCTGTCTATACCAAAGATATCCAACAAGCAAAAATTACATATGTAATTAATTACAATATTATGCCTGATAAAGTAAACAAATTATTTCAGGAAGTCGGGCTTGATTATGAATCAAAAATACTTTCGCCTGTAGTTGAAGGTACTATCAAAGATATTATAGGCAAATGGAACGCTCAAGACTTAATCGCTAATAGAGAAAAGGCTACGGGTGATATTCTTATCAAACTTCAAAATCAGTTAAAAGACAATTATATAAATGTAACAGACTTTCAAATGACAGGAATAAATTATTCGGATGTGTTTGAGAGAGCGATTGAAAGTAAAGTTACCGCAGAACAAGAAGCTTTGAAGGCTAAAAATAAAACAGTACAAGTTCAGGAAGAAGCAAGACAAAAAGTTATAGCTGCAGAAGCGGAAGCTCGCTCAATGGCAATAAGAGCGCAAGCGCTAAATCAAAATAAATCCCTTGTTCAGTATGAAGCAGTTCAAAAATGGGATGGAAAAATGCCGCAATACATGCTAGGAAACTCAATGCCATTTATAAATCTTAATGCAGTAAAGTAGTTATCACTGGACATATTTGCTAAAGTATTATAAAATCAAAATATAGTAAGAGAGGACAATTGATGGCAAAAAATAGTGATACAATACCTATAGAGGTAATTATATTAACAGCAGATCATGATATCAAGGGAACTGTACATGTATCAAAATATACTGATACGAACAGAGAGCTAACAGATCTTTTGAATGATAAAGAACGCAGATTTTTAGCTGTAACAAATGTTGAAATTTATCCTAAAAATTCAAATCAGCCGCCTAAGAGGTATGACTTTTTGGAAATCCATATGGACTATGTTCTTATGGTCCATCCTACATCTCAGGCTTTATTTAAAGAAAATTCAAAATCTCACGAAGATATTTTAAGATTTAGGGAACTCAGAGCAAAATTGAGCCAAACAAAACCATTCTAAAATAAATATCTCGCTCAACTGGAGAGGGGAAGGGCGAGGAATTAGAATAAATACCCTCGTATAATAGGAGAAAATAATATGGCAAAATTAATAAGACCGAGTTGGGCAATAAGATGTACACAATCAGGATGCAGAACTTTGTTCGAAGTAGCAAAACTTGAGCAGGGAAAACAGCAGGAAGTTGTTTGCCCAAATTGCGGTGAACATTACGTATATCCGATAATTGATGAAGATAATAATCAAGAAGGATAATACTTTAACATTAATATAAAATTTTAAAAATCGAGCAAGACAGCTCGATTTTTTATTTTTTATTTTGTAAAGTTTTGTAACTAAAAAAACAAGTTGTGAAATCAGCTTTTTTTAAAATACTTTATATATATGTAAGCATTTGTAATAAGGATAATTAATATGTTAATGGTAACAACAAGTGAAGATTCAAGCTGTGCAAAACTCTTGGGACTTACCGGAGGCTCTAAAAGTGAAGGCGGTCTTATATGTAGCACAACTTCTTTGTTAGCAACACCTGACGGTGATGGCTATGATACTTGCAGTTTCTATTCAGGACCAAGCGATTCTACAATTTTTGCATTTGGAGAAAGCGCTGAGGCTTGCGGTTCTATTGCATTTACTGACAGCGCAGAATCTTGTGGTTCAATAGCATTTGTTGGAGGAAGTGAATCTTGCGGTTCTATTGCTTCATCTGGAGGAAGCTTCTCTTGCGGCGGCGGCTGTAACTATGCTTGTTAAAAGGTTTTTACACATAATTAATAACAAAAAATCCTGCCAAAGAAACGACAGGATTTTTTTGTTAAGTATGTTCATATTGTTGTCAAAAAATCTTACTGATGGTACGATATAATAGGGATTAGAGGAGAAATGCATGGTAGTAGATGAGAGTTTTGATACATTTGACATAATACATTTTTTAAGAAGTGCTGTTGCTACAGGCGCATCAGATGAACATTTAAAAGTCGGACATTCCCCTTATATTCGTAAAAACGGATTTATCAAGAGAATAAACATGCCTCCTTTGACAAAAGAAGAATTAGACAGTGCGATTCTTGAAATTGCCCCGATTGCAATCAGAGATGAGATATTAACAATATGCGATGTTGATTTTATGTATGAAATAAAGGGTTGTTCAAGATTTAGAATCAATTATAACAGACAGTTAGGACAGCCTGCACTTGTAATTAGAAATATCACATATAATATTCCGCAATTAAGCGATTTGGGGTTACCGGAAATATTAAATTCTTTTATTGAATATCAAAACGGAATAATTCTTGTCACAGGTCCTACAGGAAGTGGCAAGTCTACTACAATTGCTTCATTAATTAATCAAATTAACATGACATCTTCTAAGCATATTGTTACAATTGAAGATCCTATTGAATATGTCTACGGTTGTAAAAAAAGTATCGTTTCTCAAAGGCAAGTAGGAGTCGATACAAAGAGTTTTTCTGACGGCATTAAGTATGCTCTGAGACAAGATCCGGATGTTATATTCATAGGAGAAATTCGAGACAAAGAAACAATGGCAGCAGCGCTTAAAGCATCAGAAACAGGACATTTGGTATTGTCTACATTACATACAAATGATGCGGTCCAGACTATTAACAGGATTGTTAATATGTTTGATGAGGCAAACAGATTTTTAATAAGAAAACAGCTTTGTGAAACGCTAAGAGCTACAATCGCACAAAAACTTGTTTATTCGGAGCAGGATAACAAAAGATACCCAGCTTGCGAAATTATGGTAGTTACATCAACTATAAAAGACTATATAACAAAAGATAAAACTGAAGAAATATACGAGCTGCTAAAAGATAATGCGGCAGATAATATGATATCTCTCAATACATCATTGGCATCACTGGCAGATAGGGGATGTATTACTGAACAAGAAGCTCTAAGCTGTTCAAATGATGAAGCAGAATTAGAAAAAATATTTAGGGGTGTATACCAAGGAACAAAGACTAATTATTATGAATAATTATGTAACGGAAGCTATTAATTTAAAATCATATAACCTAAATGATGCAGACAAAATTATTGTTATGTATTCAAAGGACAACGGGCTTATCAAAGGTGTTGCAAAAGGTATAAAGAAGCCAAAGAGTAAGCTTGGTGCAAGAATGGATTTGTTAGTTGCAAATTCACTGCAACTTTTAAAAGGTCGTTCTATGGATACAATTATTCAGGCACAAACTGTTAATCACTTTAGAAAAGCAAGGGAAGATTATGACAAATTAATGCTTTCATCGTACGTATCGGAAGTGGTTATGAATTTTGGTGAAGGTTCTGAAAATGCTTCAAAGGAGATCTATGAACTTCTATACAAAGCTTTGAACAGAATTTCCGAGTCGAAAGAAAAAAAAGACATGCTTATAGCTGTAATCAAGTTCCAATTGAAAATGCTTTTAATTATGGGTTTTTGTGTTGAACTGGACACATGTCTATGCTGTGGAGAGCGAATATTAGAAGAAGACATGTTCTTTTCGACTAAAATGGGTGGTGTAATTTGCAAAGACTGTTGTGAGCCATTAGGTGTTAAATTAAAAATGCACCATAAAATAAGAGATTTTATGCAAGCAATGCTTCAATTTGATTTTGAATTTGAAAGTGAATACGATAAAAAAGCTAATGAAAAAGTATGTCAGGTATGTTTCGATTTACTGGATGAATACATAAAAACACATACGAATAAACGTCAAAAATCCGTTAAAATGGTTAGAGAGGCTGTTATGGCATGAAAAAGTTAAGAATAGGGCATTTATATCCAAAACTTTTGAACATTTATGGTGACAGAGGAAATATAATTACACTTCAAAAACGTGCGGAATGGAGAAAAATTGAAGTAGAAGTTCACGAAATAAATTCCGGTGATGTTTGGCTTGGCGAACACGATATTTATTTTATCGGAGGAGGTCAAGATGCACAGCAGGTAGAGGTTTCAAAAGAACTAAATCGACATAAAGATTTTATGACCTCTGAACGTGATAGAGGTGCGGTTTTTTTAGGTATTTGCGGAGGGTATCAGCTTCTTGGGCATTATTATCAACCGCATGATGGTGAAAAACTTATGGGGATTAGTCTTTTAGATGCTTATACCGTTGCAGGGAATAAACGATTTATCGGAAATGTTACGATTCAATCAAATATAGGTCAGGTTGCACCTGACAAAAACTTTTTGGTCGGGTTTGAAAATCATAGCGGACTAACATACCTTCAAGGAGAAACAAAACCAATTGGTACAGTTATTGTAGGAAATGGAAATAACGGAATGGACAAAACCGAAGGTGCGAGATACAAAAATGTATTCGGAACATATATGCATGGATCATTTTTGCCTAAAAACCCAATGTTTGCGGATTATTTATTAGAACTGGCTCTTGGAGAACGTCTTGAACCTTTAGATGATACTATAGAAAATAATGCACATGATGCGTTAATTAATAAAGCGTATTAGCATAGTAGTGGTGCGATGTACCGCACCACTTTATATTCTCTATTGTAGTGACTCTATCAAATCCTTAATAACTTTTTCTTGAGCTGTTATTTCTTCAATTCTTGCATTTGTTTGTTCAACGAGTTCTTTTGGAGCATTAGCTACAAACTTCTCGTTCTTCATTCTGCCCATCAAAGAATTTTTCTCATTTGTAAGTTTTTCCAACTTCTTTTCTTGTCTTTTGATTTCTGCATCTAAATCAATTAAATCCGCAAGCGGAACAATAAGTTTTGATGTAGAAACAACTGCAGTTGCGCTCTTTGGCGGAACGGGAGCATTTAACTCTGCATAAGAGATATTATTAACTTTTGCAAGCCTATGAATATAAGACTCAATAGATTTAAATATTTCTTTTTCTCTGCCTTCACTTCTGATTTCAACATCAACTGTTGCAGAAGTCGGAATATTAAAGCTTTGTCTTACGTTACGAAGTGATGTAATTGTGTCAAATACCATTTTCATCTCTTCTGCTTCTGTCGGGTAAGACAATTCTTTCTTGTATGTCGGATATTCTGCAATAATTAATGCAGAAGTTTCTTTAGCCCCCGGAATAAGCTGCCATACTTGTTCAGTAATATGAGGCATTATTGGGTGAAGCATACGCAAAGACATATCAAGAACATATCTCAAAACTCTTTGAGTATTTAATTTAAGTTCTGTATCTTGAAGTTGAATTTTTGCAATTTCAACATACCAGTCGCAATACTCCGAACGGAAGAAGTCATACAGAACGTGAGCTATTTCACCTATTCTATAATCTCTCATATTTTCGTTAACAAGCTTTGCTGTTTCGTTCAATTGATTAAGTATCCATTTATCAACAAGTGTTAACTTAGTTTTATCAAACGGTTTATCATCAACCCCTTCAAGGTTCATAAGTACAAATCTTGAAGCATTCCAGAGTTTGTTAGCAAAGTTTCTTCCGTACTCAAATCTTTCGTCAGAGATTTTTATATCCTGACCGCCGTAAGTACAAAGTGATGTCATAGTGAATCTTAAAGCATCACAACCGTATTTTTCGATAATTTCAACAGGGTCAATTGTGTTGCCTTTAGATTTTGACATTTTTTGACCTTTTTCATCTCTGATTAAACCGTGGATGTAAACATCTTTAAACGGAGCTTTGCCTGTGAATTCCAAGCCCATTGTAATCATTCTTGCAACCCAGAAGAAAATAATGTCAAAACCTGTTACAAGAACGCTTGTAGGATAGAATTTTTTAAAGTCATCAGTTTCAGAATTCGGGAAGCCCATTGTAGAAAATGGCCACAAACCAGAAGAAAACCAAGTATCAAGACAATCAGATTCTTGAACGTAATTTTCAGGATCAGGATTTTCTTTGGCAACTACCATTTCTCCTGTTTGTTTATGATAATAAGCAGGAATTTGGTGTCCCCACCAAATTTGACGAGAAATGCACCAATCTCTGATATTTTCCATCCAGCCTAAATAGTTTTTAGTCCATCGTTCAGGTATAAAGTTAATTCTACCGTCTTTAACCGCCGCAATTGCTTCTTTAGCAAGCGGAGCCATCTTTACAAACCATTGTTCTGAAAGAAGCGGTTCGATAGTTGTATTACATCTTTGGCATTTACCGACATTGTGTTCGTGGTTTTTCACTCTGAGTAAGAAATTGTTATAAGAAAGCATTTCAACGACTTTCTTTCTTGCCTCATATCTGTCCAAGCCTTGGTATTCAGGCGGAACTTCCGCACAAGATTTCATTTTGCCTTCTTCATCTATTACCCAAATTGGCTTAAATCCGTGCCTATTTCCTACCTCAAAGTCGTTAGGATCGTGAGCAGGTGTGATTTTTACGGCACCTGTTCCGAATGATTTATCAACATACTCATCTGCAATAATTGGTATTACACGATTTGTAAGTGGAATTAAAACATTTTTACCAATCAATTCTGAATACTTTTTATCATCAGGGTGAACGGCAATTGCAACATCACCGAACATAGTTTCAGGACGGGTTGTATCTACAATAATTGCACCAGGTTCATTAACAAGCGGATATGAGATTTCCCACAAATGTCCTTGTTCTGTTTCGTATTCTGTTTCTATATCAGAGATTGCAGATTGACAGCGAGGACACCAGTTAACAATGTACGCACCTTTATAGATTAAACCTTTATTGTATAAAGTTACAAAAACTTCTTTAACTGCATCGGAACAGCCTTTGTCGAAAGTAAATCTTTCTCTTGAGCGATCAAATGATGCACCGAGTTTTTTCATTTGGTCAAGGATTCTGCTTTTATGCTCATTAGTCCATTCCCAAGTTTTTTCAAGGAATTTTTCTCTGCCCAAATCGTGACGTGTAAGTCCTTGTTTTGCGAGTTGTTTTTCAACTACGTTTTGTGTTGCAAGACCTGCGTGGTCGGTTCCGGGTATCCAAAGTGCTTCGTATCCGCTCATTCTGTGATAACGTGTTAAGATATCTTGTAAAGTTTCATCAAGGGCGTGTCCCATATGTAGAACGCCTGTAACATTTGGCGGAGGAATTACTATTGTGAAAGGCGGTTTATCGGATTTTGCATTCGCTTTAAAATAATCGCCGTCTTCCCAGAATTTATACATTTTTTCTTCTGTGGATTTTGCATCATAAACAGTAGGTAAATCCTCTATCTTAAGCGTTGTATTTGTCATAAAATATTTCCTCTTTTAGTGTAAAATTATATATAAATATAATAACATAAATAAACGAATATACCATTTTATATAATATTATGTATTAATTTTATATTTTTATATATCCACTTTCTTTGACCGCAAAGAAAGTGGAGAAAGAAACTCTTGGGGCGGTAATTCCGTTCGCTAAGCAATTGTACGGTTCGACCTAAGCAAGTGAACTCGGAACTTTCGGAGGTAAATGTACTATTAAAAGTAAAAGCAATTAATCATTGTAAAACAAACATTTACCGCCCGCCTGTTCCTCAAA
>CADBXV010000027.1:29349-29839 GCA_902798645.1 uncultured bacterium | reverse complement strand
CCATCGTTTACGGCCGGGACTACTGGGGTATCTAATCCCATTTGCTACCCCGGCTTTCGTTCCTCAGTGTCAATTACGGCCCAGTAAAGCGCTTACGCCACCGATGTTCCTCCTGATATCTACGCATTTCACCGCTACACCAGGAATTCCCTTTACCTCTACCGCATTCAAGTCTGCCAGTATCAAGTGCCATACCGAAGTTGAGCCTCGGAATTTAACACCTAACTTAACAAACCACCTACGAACTCTTTACGCCCAATGATTCCGGACAACGCTCGCATCCCCCGTATTACCGCGGCTGCTGGCACGGAGTTAGCCGATGCTTCCTCTGTAGGTACCGTCAAGTTTCGTCCCTACTGACAGATCTTTACACCCCGAAGGGCTTATTCAATCACGCGGCGTTGCTGCGTCAGGGTTTCCCCCATTGCGCAAAATTCCCTACTGCTGCCTCCCGTAGGAGTATGGGCCGTGTCTCAGTCCCATTGTGGCT
>CADBXV010000027.1:0-29341 GCA_902798645.1 uncultured bacterium | reverse complement strand
TCAGTCCCATTGTGGCTGATCATCCTCTCAAACCAGCTACTGATCGTCGCCTTGGTGGTCCATTACACCCCCAACTAGCTAATCAGATGCAGACTCATCCCAGAGCACCGGAGTTTTCACGAATAGCATCTCAGCTACGCGCATATGAGGTATTAGCAGTCGTTTCCAACTGTTGTCCCTCTCTCTAGGGCAGATTCTCTACACATTACTCACCCGTCCGCCACTTTCCACTCACCGAAGTGAGCTTCTCGTTCGACTTGCATGTATGAAGCACGCCGCCAGCGTTCGTCCTGAGCCAGGATCAAACTCTCCATTGTCAGAAAAGTTATGTCCTTCTCTTGATACGTCAGTATCAAGATGCTCGACTTTGTTTTGTTGTCCGTTCATTCTTTATTGAATTAACAAGTTTTTGTCTTTCTTTCTTACACGCTCACAATAAACAGCTTTGCAGTTCCCGCTCGCTTTGTATACTTACGTACTCTAAAGCTCACTTAACCTCAAGCCTCTGCTCGCGTGTCACTATTCTATTGTCAAGGTTCAATCGCTATTTAATGTTCAAATTTATTTTTGTAAACGACTGAAATACTAAAAATCTTCCTTCAGCTGCTATTTATTGGCATCGTCTACGGGGTTTTTCAACCACATTTCTCATCTTATACCTTCAAGTAGCAAAATCAACATGTTCAAAAAAACTATTTACATTTCGTTACATTGCTGATATAAGTGCAAATTCTTAATTCTTTTAAAGTGCTAGTATTATATTTCGGCTTTTCAGTAGTGTCCTTCCATCTCAGATGGCTACCGTTTGTACCTAAGTGTAAATCATTTCTTTACGCATCATTTCAACGCGCATTTACTATTATAATCATAAAAATTTTTAATGTCAAGCGTAATTTAAAAAAAATTTACATTTGTTATTTTATGAGCATGTACAAATTTTTATAATATTATATTAGTATGGAAAGTTTAGCAGAATTTATTATTAAAAAGAGAGAAAAAGCAGGACTATCGATTACGGGACTTGCTAACAAAACTAATATTAAATTAGAAATATTAGAAGATATCGAAGCCGGAAAAGAATTGTTTTTGTCTGTAACTCTGCGCCAACAGATTGCCAGAGTGCTAAAGATATCACCAAAAGAGTTAAAAGAATATGAACGAAGTTACGAATTCCAAGAAATATCTGATGATGTAATAGATAATATAAAATCTCAGATTCTCAATCACAAAACGGATTTACGTTGTCCTATATGTGGAGAGCCGTTGGTTACAAGAATTGCTAAGATGTACGATTTAGATGACAATTTAGTCTTGCAGCCAAAAGCGCATTGTGTAAAATGTGTGTTTCAGATTAAAGAATAAGGGTTTATAACGGGCAAACACCCTCATGACATAACAAATGCATGCTTTTGAATAAATTTTTATTGTCATAATAATGCATACATAATTGTTTGTGTGACTTGCTATATAATAAAAAATAAGTTTAAACCTCACCCCCATTTGTAGTTTTCGAACTCACTTTCTCATACACAACTGCACCATTTCCAATCGGAAAGGATTGAATTTCAACATGAGAGATTTGCTCGAATGTTAGAAATTCGGATGAGGTTAAATCATTATATAAAAATTTCAAAAGGTTTGCACGCTTTCACTTTGTACACAATGCTAGACTGCAAATTATTCGTACAATTCGTTTTTAATATCAGCAGTAGCGTGCATTTTTACGCACGAACATATGACATTGTAATATTTCGTACATTTTAATGCACGCTACAAATTTTTTACCTTCAACTATTGTCCTCTTTTTGGGGGTTATATTCTAGCCAATGCAAACCTGCTCACTTAGCCGGTTATATTGTTGTGCGCAAATATCGCACCTGCATAGTTTTCCGTTACCAATTACCGTAGGTATCATAGTTATAGGCTTCTGTTTGAATAATCTCTGAAACCCTTTTGCTTTCTTCTTTATAATTATTATTTTTATTTTGCATGTTTAGTCTTTCTTTAAATTTTTGTACTTTTTCACGAACTATTTTTGGTAATCTGTCTATATTTGAGTAACATTGTTCAATTTCTTCTGCTGAAACCTCACTTACTAATGTTTCATAATCTAATTTATATTCACCATTATCTTGCTTTATATAATATTTTTGCTGACTTTTAACATCACAGTACCCGTCACTATTAACATCATTATAAGTTTTTGAAGCAGCATATCTTCCGTCTTTTGTATACCCAAATATTGTAATACTTTTCAATTCTTTATTATCAAAAGTTCCGCTTTTATCGTTATCTACCCATATTGCTTCTTTTATTTTTAAGCCATTAGCTTCATTTAATACAATTTGCTTTTTCTCCAACAAACCATCACTATTTGTATATGTATATACAACTGTTTTATTTAAATTTGTTGATTGTTGTACATTCTCTGATG
Source organism: uncultured bacterium (assembly GCA_902798645.1). Lineage (GTDB taxonomy): Bacteria > Cyanobacteriota > Vampirovibrionia > Gastranaerophilales > Gastranaerophilaceae > CAG-196. Next base: position 26,907 of record CADBXV010000027.1, on the reverse strand, counting down.
CCATAAATTTTTCCCTTTTTATAAATATCACTCATATACTTTTATAAAGTTTTGATAGCGATAACAATTGCGCATCACTTTAGAATTTTATATATTTTATACTGCTCTATTGCCGTTTTTCAAACATTATGGATTATGTAAAGATTTTTTCTTTTTCTTAATATTTAGTAATAATTATTAACATTTTCTCTTTATTTACCCTCTATTTGAAGTAGTTTAGTTTTTATATCCAATCCTTCAGAGTATCCGCCTAATGTGCCGTCTGATGATATAACTCTATGGCATGGTATAAATATCGGTATCGGGTTTTCATGGTTTGCCCTGCCAACAGCTCTGCTCGAATCAGGTTTTCCTATTTGCACTGAAATATCTTTATAACTTCTGGTTTCACCATAGGGAATTGTTAACAAAGCCGACCAAACCTTTTGTTGGAATGGTGTTCCTTTTGGGTTAAGAGGTAAATCAAATTCTTCTCTTTCCCCTTCTATGTATTCTTCAAGCTGAGAAAAAGCTTGATTTATTGTTTCTGTTAAAAAATTTTTATCTGGCAATACCTTACCTGCATTCTTATAATTGTCAAAATTCAAAGAGGTTATAAATCCTCTTTGTTCTTTTATAGTTATCAATCCAAGCGGTGTTTGTTTTGTATAATAATACATATTTGAATAATAGCATGAATTCTATTTGTTTGTTACAATATAAAATAATCAGAATAAGGAGTAGGAGATGTTAAAAAGAACAGCTTTAGTTTTAGCACTATTAGTTTCCGTTACCGGAAGTTGTTTGTCAGGAGAAACTAACAATCTTAGAACAATGTTTTCAAACGGTCAGGCTAACATAATGGGAATTAATATCAGAACATTTAATGCTCAAGACAAAAACGGAAACGAAATTATTGATGAAGATGAAATAAGCGGGAACTTTCTTAATGCTATTGACAGATTGGATGAGATAAAATCATTAGGCATAAACACATTACATGTTCTGCCTGTTACACCGGTAGGTAAGTTAAAAGCTCTTGGGACAGCAGGTTCTTTGTATGCTATCTCCGGCTTTGATGAAATAAATCCGCAGCTTATTGATAAAAATTCAGAGTTATCACCAAAGGAGCAAGCTAAAAAATTTGTTGATGAATGTCACAAAAGAAACATAAAAGTAATTATAGATTTACCGAGCTGCGGTTCTTATGATTTGTTCCTTAATAAGCCTGAATTATTTATCAAAGACGATAAAAATATATCAATAGTTCCTACTGATTGGACAGATGTAAGACTTTTCAATACAGGAAACAATGAAAAATTAAATCAAGATGTATTAAATATTCATAAAAAATTTATTGATATGGTACTGGAACTCGGGGCGGACGGCATAAGAGCTGACGTTGCAACTATAAAACCTTCTAAGTTTTGGATAGAAATTACGAATTATGCAAGACAAAAAGATAAAGAATTTTTGTTCTTAGCAGAGGCTTCTGACTCTTGGAGAGAACCACCGAGTCAATATGCCGAATTTACGCCGTATGACGAATTATTAAAATCAGGTTTTGACGGATTCTACGGAAGTTTCTTTAATCTAAAAGATTGGAACGGAAACGAGTTTATGGAACATATTAAGTTTATCAATAAACTGCTGAAATCATATCCGGAACAAAAAAATGTTATTATGAGTTTTACCACTCACGATGAAGTAAGTCCTGTAATTTTACATGGCTCAGAATTTTCCGTAATGATATCCTGGCTAGAAGCTGTTTTACCGTATAATCCGTACTCAATAGACGGTTTCCCGTACGGTGACGAATATATTTACCCTTGGGCAAACGGAAAAGCTAAAAAAACAGAAACTGATGATGATACTTATTTTGTTCACAGAGGAAAATTGGATATTTTTAACTTCTCCAGAATTCCGAAAGGCGGTTCAAAAGGAATAAACAAAAAAGTATTAGATAACTTTAAAGGATTTAATCACAAACGGAGAATTTACAACTCTAAAAACAGGTGATGAAAAAATATTTGCTTTTATGATTAGCTCCAAAGAAAGAAATCCCCAAAGAATCATTGTTATAGGAAATCTTGATTTTAAAAACACAAAAGACATCATTAACATCAAAATTCCTAAAATACGAAAAGATAATTTTATTGAACTTATTGAAGGTGACGGAAGCTTGAAAATACATAAAAGAAAACTCACAACTTCTCTCACCCCCGGAGAAATTGAAATAACCAAAATCTCCAATTAAGATATATTTTAATATTTATAATATAATTTTTAATAAAGGGAATAATAGTATGAAACAAAAAATTATGTCAGGCATGCGTCCTACAGGGAAATTACATTTAGGTCACTATTTAGGCGTTATCGATAATTGGGTTAAGCTTCAAGATGAGTACGATTGTTATTTTTCAGTCGCTGATTGGCATGCTCTGACTACTAAATATGATAAAACAGAAAACCTTAGACAAGATACAATTGATGTAGTTACTGATTGGCTTGCTTGCGGAATAGATCCGAATAAAGCCACAATCTATGTTCAATCACTTGTTCCGGAAACAGCGGAACTTCATATTTATTTAAGTATGATTACACCGCAAAATTGGGTGGAAAGAGATCCTACTTTAAAAGACATGGCTAAAATTCTTAAATCAAAAGAAGGCATGGCTTCTCAAATAAACTACGGATTAATGGGGTATCCGGTTCTTATGACTGCAGATATACTCACTTTTAATGCTGATTTAGTTCCCGTAGGAATTGATCAAGTTGCTCACGTTGAACTGACTCGTGATATTGTAAGAAGGTTTAATAACATCTACAATACGGAATTCTTCAAAGAGCCGCAGCCTAAATTAAATAATTGCTCTCTAATTTGCGGTTTAGACGGAAACAAAATGGGCAAATCATTCCACAATGATATTAAAATATCCGACTCAACAGAGGTTACCGCTAAAAAAGTTATGACCGCAATTACAGACAGAAGCCGTATGAGAAAAGATGACATTGGACATCCGGACGAATGCGAAGTCGCTTTCAAATATTGGAAAATATTCGGAAGTGAAGAAGATATTAACTTAACAAGGTGTGAATGCGAAAGTACATCCAGAGGTTGTGCTCAATGTAAGCGTTTGTTAGGCGAAAAAATAAATGAACGAATGAAAGAAATCCGTGAACGCAGAACATACTATGAACAACATCCGGATGAAGTTGAAAGAATAATTAAAGAAGGTTCTGAAAAAGCAAGAATCGAAGCTCAAAAAGTTCTTGCTGAAGTGAGAAAGTTAGTCAGAATGTATTAGGCGATAAAGGTGGAATTGTTCCCTCACCCCAACCCTCTCCCATAGGGCGAAAGAGTATTGATAAAGTCGTTCAAACAGTAAAAAAAAACGGATTTTGTGAAAATCACAAAATCCGTTTTTTCTCTTATATATATTTGCTTATACAGAAACCTTGATTGCTTTTTCTGCTCTGTATAAAGAAGTTTCTTTTCCTAATATCTCAAGAATTCCAACCATATCGGCTCCGCAAGTTCTTCCTGTTATTGCTGCACGAACTGCCCACATTGTTACTTTTGGTTTAATGCCGTCTTTTTCTTTCCAATAAGCTCTAAATTCGGCTAATTTTTCGTGAAGATTTTCTTCGCTCCATTCCCAGTCCTTAGCCCTTGAAACAAAATCAACCAGAACTTTTTGTGAAACTTCTGTATCCAATGTTCCTGTTTGAACATCAGGTTCAATTTCAACATCCTTTCCAAAGAAATACGGAACGGCATCTGTTATATCAGATAACAGTGTTAGCGGTTCTCTTGTTAACTCAACCATCTTTGTATAATTAGCATCGCCCAACTCTTCCAAATTATATTGAGTTAAATATGGTTTCAATCTTTCTTTTAGTTCTTCTATCGGCAACATTTTTATGTAGTGGCTATTCATCCATTTTAATTTATCATATTCAAAAATTGAATTCGAAGAAGAAATCTCCCCAATTCTGAAGTCTTGTGCTATTTCATCAACAGTTTTAATTTCCTGACCGTCAGACGGAGCCCAGCCTAACAGCGCTACAAAGTTTATCAAAGCATCTGTTAAATAACCTTCTTTCACAAAATCTGAAACTGCTGTTGCGCCATGCCTTTTTGAAAGTTTACTTCTGTCCGGTGCCAAAATCATACCCAAATGACCGAATCTCGGAACTTCAAAACCTAAAGCTTCAAATATCAAGATTTGTTTATATGTATTTGAAATATGGTCTTCTCCTCTTATTACGTGAGATATTTTCATCAAAGCATCATCTATTACAACCGCAAAGTTATAAGTAGGAGCGCCATTTGATTTCATAATTACAAAATCACCGATTAAATTTGTATCAACGTGTAATTTTCCTTTTACTAAATCATCAAATTCCAAAATTGATGAATCGTGAAATGCTTTTTGTGCTTTTGCAATATTGAATCTTATTGCAGGTTTTCTTCCCTCTGCTCTTAATTTTGCTTTTTCTTCTTCTGTTAAATTTTCACATTTTTTTGAATAAACATAAGCTTTCTTTGCAGCAGTTGCTTCTTCTTTTTCTGCCTCTAATTCTTCGGGTGTACAGAAACACTCGTATGCAAATCCCTTATCCAATAGCTCTTGAACGTACTTTGGATAAATATCAAATCTTTTTGATTGAGTATACGGACCGTAATCTCCGCCTACATCCGGACCTTCATCCCAATTTAAACCCAATGCTTTTAGTGAATCAAAAATGTTATCAACATACTCTTGACTTGTTCTCTCTGCATCAGTATCTTCTATTCTTAATACAAATTTACCGTTATTCTTTTTAGCAAATAAATAATTAAAAAGCGCAGTTCTTGCAGTACCAATATGGAGGTTTCCGCTTGGAGAAGGCGCAATTCTGACTCTTACTTCTGACATTTTATATTCCTTCCTTTTATATCCTTTTACCCATTTATTATTACATAAAAATAAAAAAGGGGTAAGGGGTAAATGCATTTTGGGGTAAATGTATTTCTGGATAAATGTATTTCGGGATAAATGTATTTTACGTTTTACCATAAAATATTACGTCCAATCGTCATTTTTATTGGCAATTTTCTGACAATGACTGTTCTATTATTTGGCTTATTCGACTTATTGCAATAATTTGTGATTTTTGCTCATTTAAATAGCTTTCCAAATCCATTTTTATATTCCTTTGAACTTTGTTTTGTTGTTTTTTAGTTTTTTCAGGCAAAGCCTGACCTACTTAAACTCATTCCTCTCTCTGATTGGAGAGGTCGCAGCCGTTGGAACGTCAGTGACGTACGGTTGCAGGTGAGGTTCTATTTAATAACCGGTTTTTGTCTTTTATCTTTGTTTTTTCAGTTTTTGTCAGGTGAAACCTGACCTACATAAACTACATTGCATTTTGTTTATTTTATACATTTTTTGTTGATTATAACAAACATATCCTCATTTTCAACCGTTGATTTTAATATGTCAATGATGTAAAAAAAAGACATATGGATAAAAAAAATAAACGAAATAAATAGAAAAATTGGCATTAGAATTAAAATTGAGAGATTTAACCGAAAAATATCTCAAGAAAAACTAGCCGAACTCTCTGAATTAAACAGAACTACCATAGGTTCTGTTGAGCGTGGAGAAATATCACCGACAATTGAAACTCTTTACAAAATAGCGGCTGCTTTAGGGATAGAATTGCACGATTTAGTTAACATTACCAAAATAAATATCTAAAATTCAGGGTAGACTTTAGCCTTGTTTATAAGATATACTTATACTATGCAAAAGTATACGTATCTTAATAACAGCATTCGTGACGGAATAGTATCAAGATGGATGACAAGCACTTTGAAAGTGTACATTGCACCTATGAACTTTTATACTAAAACCGGCGAAGACAATAAATACAGAAAAATGGTTATGGATGCTTTTAATGTATGGACTTCGGCATCAGGAGGTAAACTTAGATTCCATATAGTCAGCTCTTATTATGATTCGCACATAAATATAGTTTGGCGCAGAGTTGACAGAAAAGCATTAGGACATTGCCAATTTAACTGGGAGCCTAATACAAAGGTGTTATACGGAGCAGAGGTTTCAATAGGTTTAACCGACGGACGAATTCATCAGCAATACGACAACGACACTGAAGTTTACCATACTATTTTACACGAAGTAGGGCATTCCCTCGGACTCGGTCACAGTCCGTACAAACAAGATATAATGTATACTCCGCATCAGTATGGAATAGCTTCGCTCTCGGAAAATGATAAATATTCACTTCAATGGCTATACAGAATTACCCCCGGAACACCTGTAAAAAAATTAGCATCACAACACGGGGTATCCACTTCTACTGACTTAGATGCAGTTATCAGAAAAATTGATTCAAAAAATAATCCTGAGTTTGAGCCTGAGCAAAGAATACAAATTACGACTCACAGAAATCTACTGGAAGAGTCTGCAAATATCGGCGATTTAAAAAAATACCAAATGATGCTTCAAAACATATCAATCTCTTCAGGTGTAGACAACTACCTTAAACAAAGCAGGGTAAAAGAAGATCAGGATAATAAAAATTAACCGAATCTAATTTTCTTTATATTCTTTCAAATATTTTACGGCATATGAGCAGATAGCAGGTAATAAGCTCAATGAAACAAGAACTGGCATTATACCGTATCTTTGGGCTACTGCGCCGAGAACTGACATACAAAGTGCAACTATTCCCCAACAGAAACCATTTATAAACCCTGCAACAATACTCTTATATTGAGGTAATGCCCTTTGCGCCAATACCATTGTTACAGGCTGCGCAAGCATTGACGTAAAGCCGATTATCGCAAAAATTATCATAGATAAACAAGGGTGAGCTTTATAAGTAAATGCAAATGCTATCATCATGGGGAATGTTGCCCACATTGAGAAATACAATACAAACTTTGAACTTGTAATACTTTCAAGTTTAGGACTTAAGAATGAGCCGATTGAACCTGCAAAAATAAACAAGAATAATGCTGAACCTATATAAAACGGTGTATATCCCATTCCTTTCCACAAAAACGGCAAAAGAATGCTGCAGCTGTTTGCAATAAGTGACTTCATCATTGCTATTAAAATTAACAAATTCATTTGATTACAACAGAATATTTCTTTGAAAGTTTTTATAAATTCTTTATGCTCAGGCTTTTTTTCTATCAAAGATAACTTTGGAACAAATAAAAACATTACAGATACCAGACTTAAACCGAGTATTGAAGTCCAAGATATTACACCGAGTCCCAATGTTTGAGTGATAAGTGCCGCAATTAACGGGCCGAATGCAAACCCTAAAGATCCTAAACTTATAAACAGTCCCATATTATTGGAACATTCGTGGCTGTTAGTTCCTGAAAATTTACTTACAAAACCCATTGATTGCGGATGAAAAAAACTGCTGCCCAAACTGCCTAAAATTGTACACATTAATAAAACCGTAATATTAGGAGCATTAGGAGCTAAAGGAATAAAGACAGAAACAAGTATTAGTCCCCAAAATATAAAAAACCTGTGCAGAATATTGTCTGCAATAAATCCGAATACAGGCTGAAACATATTTGAACATATATGTGACACGCTTATAATAACAGCTGCAACTGCCATAGAAAATCCGAGTTTTGCTGCAATAAACGGCATTATAGGGTTCAAAAAACCTGTGTATATATCACAAGACAAATGAGCCAGACACAACCATAAAATAGCTTTTTTTGTTTGTTTTACACTTATCTCCATACATATTATTCTATAACCAAATCTTCCATAAATCCAGCATAAGAGTTATAATAAAAATATGGCTAATGAAACGGAAGAAGATATCAACTTAAAAATGGTTGGATTGGAACTTATGTTCCTTACACCTGAAAAATACAGTAATGAAGACGGCATTACTGCGGTTGAGCTTGCGAAACTTGTAAATCTTCCTATTGAAACAGTAAAAAAGAAATTACAAATTCTAAAAGAAAAAGAAATAGTTAGAGTAAAAGGTATTAACCCTAAATACTGGCTCTTTGATGAATACAACTTTCAAAGACTTGACGATGATGATGAGATTTTTCACCTTCTTTGCAACTTTGAAGACGTTGATTTCGATAAATATTTTACTTACTAGTTTTATTTAATACCTTTTAATAGCGGAGCAATTTTTATTTTTTCTTTAATCTCATTAATTAAGTTTATAGGCATGTACATTTTTTGGTATCCCAAAAATTTGGTTAAGATTTTTTCACCTTTTTGTAAATTTTTTGTAATTTTAGCAAAATAATCATTAACTTCCTCATTTTCAAAGCGTTTTCCTCTGATATAATGCATTATGTGAGTTCCTAAAGCTGCAACAGAGTATATATAAGGGTTCTCGAGACCTTTGTTTAAGCAATGTTCAACTTCTATTTGGTCTGCAACTTGGGCAAAATGCTTATATAATTTTGGATACTGACTTTTGATATAAAGCACATGGACACCGTCTTTTGTATCTTGCAAATCAACATAGCCAACATTTATGTTTTTACCTGATGCATCATAAACATTATATCTTGTGAATTCACCGAATTCGTTATCGATATATTGAACTTTCTTTGTAACAGATACAGGTATTTCTTTATGTTGTTTTACAGAATAAATCATATTAACTATAAAACTTGTAAAAATAAAATTTGCTATCAATAAATAAGGTGGAGCAAACTCCACCCTACTTTGTTAAAAAAATTTATATGCTTGCTAACTGTTTGTAATAATCATGTGCTTGTTCAAATTTGTAAGCAAAATTGAACAATTTTGCTTCCGCAAGCTGCGGTGACATAATCTGCAGACCAATCGGCATGCCATCTTTATCAAATCCTGCAGGAATTGATATAGCTGGAATACCTGAAAGGTTTGCACCAATTGTTGCAATATCTGTCAAATACATTGCAAGCGGGTCTTCAGTTTTTGAACCCAAATCAAATGCAGTGTTCGGACAAGTTGGAGCAATAAGAACGTCAACTTGTTCAAATGCTTTCAAGAAGTCTTCGTGGACAACTCTTCTCATTTGAAGTGCTTTTTTATAATAAGCATCATAATATCCTGAGCTTAAAGCATAAGTTCCAAGCATTATACGACGCTTAACTTCTGGGCCAAAGCCTTCTGCTCTTGATTTACAATACATTTCAAGCAAGTTTTTAGCATCCGGAGTTCTGTGTCCGTATCTTACACCGTCAAATCTTGCAAGGTTTGAACTGCACTCTGCAGTTGCCAAGATATAATAAATACCGATAGAATGCTTGATATTCGGAAGTGATATTTCGACAACTTCAGCACCTTGAGCTTTATATGTATCAATTGCGTTTTGAATAGCCTTTGATACGTCCTCGGCAAGTCCTTCCCCGATAAGTTCTTTTACCACACCAACTTTTAAGCCTTTAATATCATTATTTAAAGACTCTCTGTAGTTTTCAACAGGAAGATTAAGTGATGTAGAATCGTGGTAATCATATCCTGAGATTACTTCTAACAAAGCTGCTGCATCTTCTACAGTTCTTGAAAAAGGTCCGATTTGGTCAAGAGATGAGGCAAAAGCTATTAAACCATATCTTGAAACTTTACCGTAAGTCGGTTTCATACCGACAATACCGCAGAAACTTGCAGGAAGTCTAATACTTCCGCCTGTATCAGAACCTAAAGCTAAAGCTGATTCGCAAGCTGCAACAGATGCAGCTGAACCGCCCGATGAACCTCCGGGGACTTTATTCAAATTCCAAGGGTTGTGAACTTTCTTGAATGCAGAGTTTTCATTAGACGAACCCATTGCAAACTCGTCTAAATTAGCTTTACCAACTATAGGAATTAAATTATCCAAAAGCTTTTGAGTTACTGTTGCATTGTATGGTGAAACAAAATTTTCCAAAATTTTGCTTGATGCTGTTGTCTTCGAACCGATTAAGTTCATATTATCTTTTAATGCCAAAGGTACACCTGCTAAAAGCGGTAAATCTTCACCTGCAGCAATCTTTTCATCTGCTTTTTTTGCAGTATCTAATGCTGTATCTTCAGTTAAAGAATTAAAAGCACCCAACTTGTCATCAACAGATTTAATTCTCTCTAAAGACGCTTTTGTAAGTTCTACTGCCGAAACTTCTTTATTCTTAAGAGCCTCAAATTGCTCCATCGCACTCTTTTTTAATATCTCTTGCATATCTTCTCCTTAGGGGAAACATTATAAGAACACCCCTTAAAAAAATTATAACAAAAACAGAGTAAAATAAATAGAGATTTTTATAGATAAGGTATTTGTTGAGTTAAAAGTCCATTCTACCTAGCGATTTCGAATGCTTTTTGATTTGCATTATAAAGTAAAGAATCCGTTGTAATATCTTTCATTTCTCTTGCAGTATCCTTTGTACTTGCGGGATAATATGTCTGATTGTATAGTATTTCTTTATATTGAGAATATGTATATGTTTTTACAATTCCAGCCTTGTTTCCTATACTCTGTATAACAGCAACAATTGTACTTTTATCCTTTTCTACAGATACAACGTAGTACAAACTATTATTATGTTTATTCACACTCTCGATATCTAAATAAAGATTTTGAATATTTTCATTATCTACTGGAATTTTTACCCAACGCATTGGATAAAATGCAAAAGTTGGAATACCAAATAATAATAAAAATGTAAATGTTAATATTAACTTTTTAAAACAAATCATCTACGACCTCACTGTCATGTGTTTTCATTTTAATCGGATATTTATTGCCGATATTTATAGAGTTTTTTCTATCAACACAAATCCCTACTATAGGGGATAATCTATAATCCGTTTTATCATTCTTTTTAAAAGGAATTAACCCACTCCCATTATTCCAAAAAGAACGTGCATAGATATGTTCATCATCTATTTCTTTATTAGAAAAAATCGTAAATCCTTCATTATAGAAAGATTTTTCTGATTTTGCATCATTAAACTGTTCACTTAAACAAAAAACCTCTCTAAAATACTTAAGATAGGGTCTATTCAATCTTTTTGCTCTGACAAAATTATAAAAATTATAACCTATATCGTATTCCCATTTTTGTTTCTCTTCGAAATATGTATTGTCAAAATTTTGTCCATACATTTCATTAGCAAGCAATACAAGTTCATCCGGCGTTGGCAAATTCTTTGCACCACCACAAACTTTACAAAGACTTGCGTACCTTTCACTTTCATAACTGCAGTATTTAATACCTAATTTATCCTTTTCCGCTTTGCATTCCATATAGGATATTGGTCTTACAAGAAATGGGTGTCCAAATGAGATTCCATTAACTTTAAATATTCCCTTTCTTAAATTAGTATCTCTAACAGGCACCTCATTCTTTTCTTCGTATAGAGGATATTTGTAGTTATAGTACGCATAGTCTTCTGCAATATTCATAGCTTCTTTATCTTGTTTTAATTGTTCAACTTCTTTAAGATAGTCATTTTTTGCCTTTGCATAAATATCAGAATTATAGCTAAATATATCAGGTAAATCTAATTGAATAGTTTTATTTTTTTCATTTTCAAGAAGAAACTTTTTAAAATTTACATATTTTTTAGCATCAATATTTTTTATAACAAATACAATTGTTAACGGATAATCTATATCTACAGATATTGAATCACTATAAAAAGTTTGTGATTCATATATATCATTTTTTGCAAAACTTATAGAAATATTATAAGATTTTTTGTTAAAAGCTTCCTTCTGCCATTTTTCTATTTCATGCCCAATTCCGCTAACAGTTATATACATTTCTTCATTAAAAAGATTAAAATTTGTTGTTATATTACATTCCATGCCACTAGACAATGTAGTGTCAATGCTTAATTTTTGTATATCGTGTAAATATGTTATAAATAAAATAATCCCTGCTATAAAAAAAATTATAAAAATTGAAAGAATTATTATTGTTATTATTTTATGTATTTTTTTTTGCATATTATGCTTACCTTTCTCTTCTTATTATACATTCTTACCTAAATTCCAAAAGTATGTATCAATCAACTTCATTGGCGGATATTGCACATTTTTTAATAATAAATTTCTTGACACTAAAGTTTTTGATAAGAATTTTAATTCATTAAAACTAATCTCATTGAATGAGGGTGGTATATACTTGTTACCACAATCATTCCATTTTTTTAATCCTAAAATAAAAAATCTGTCATAAGCGGGGGTACAACCAAACATGCCCATTAAAATTTTTGTAATTAATGTTTGTGTCGGGTTTATGTTATATTTTTTATAAGTATCTTCTATTATATTTTTTGCAAGTTTAAGATCTTTCCACTCACAATTGCTATCCGATAGACAAAAACAATTTTTCAATAGTTCTTGAATAGTATATTTATGAATTTCATAGTCATGCTGCAAAAGTCGAGATGAACCACGATACATACCCCAACTTGCAAGAAAAAATGCCAAGTTCAAACAAGCTAAATTCAATAAATCATTATTGATTATAATATTCTTATTATTCTCTTTAAAAAATAAGTAACAATGTTCCCAAGAATAATACCTGCTACATTTACATCTTTTTACTTTTTCATATATATCATCTAAATACTTTTCTTTATTTTTCATACTTAGCTCCTATCAATATATATGTTACTTTTTATAAAAATCAGAAAAGCATGTTTAGCATAGCACGAATTATAAAAAATAACTACATGTATTTAACATTTTTAAATAATGTTAAATATTCAGGGTTATATAGTCTATGTGTATGGGTTATTTTATAGAAAGGTTAGGTATGTATGACTAGAACTAAACATAATAAAAAGATATATGATGATACTAACTTTATCGGTAAAATAATAAAAAATGCCCGTGATAAAGCTAATATGACACAGGCTCAATTGGCGGAAATTGTTGAATTAAGCGACAAAAATATTGGAAGCATAGAAAATGGCAAACAATATCCACATTTAACAAACTTTTTAAGATTATTAGAAGTATTACCTATCACAATAGAAGATTTTGGTGTAAAAAAGTCTGCATCAGATAATGAAATCCGTGAAAAAATTTTAAAATTAGTTTATTCTAGTACTGATACCAGAGCAAGAAAATATTATGATGCGTTAAAACTTATTGATAAAATAGAAAGTTATAAGTAGAATTTAATATTATTTTTAAAAACTATTAATTGAGTAGAGTGCAAATTTTTACAACAAAATAACCAACTTGCTTTTACATTACAGCTTTCAAAAGTTCATTATAAATATCAACCGTTGCGGTGCAGATTGTTAACTTTCTGTCTACAAGGCTTTTTATTGTACATTCGTAACACAAAAGTAACGCTTTATCCAAACCGTTTTCTTCTTCTAAAAGTTTTGTAATCGGCTCTCTGTACTCTATAGGTCTTGTCCTTGTTTCGATTTTATCAGCCAAAAAAATTATTTTTTCAAACAGGCTCATACTGAGTTTTCCAATCGTATGCCACCTTATTGCAGATAAAACTTCTTCATCTGTTACCCCAAATTCTTTTTTTGCAATTACAACACCTGCAGGTGCATGATGTGTTTTCTGGTTATCAGCTTCTCCGCAAACAAGTTCGCACTCACTTAATGCTTGCGCCATCTCGTTTTTGGGAAGGCACTTTGCACAGTCGTGAATCAATCCTGTAAAATAAGCTTTTTCTTCATCGAGTCCATATTTTTTTGCAAGCATTCTTGCACAGTCTGCAGTACCCAAAGAATGTTCATATCTCTCTTTTGTTAAGTTAGCTTTTAACCAATTTTTTATATAATCAATTGTACAATTCATTATTAACAATATATTCCTTCACTTCTTTTATTGATTCGTCTTTTTTTTCTTGTCTAATCTCCGTTGATGAGATATCAAATTTTTCACAATCGACCAGTTCAAAGCTGTATCCTTCAAAATCAGAGGAATTAATTATGTCTTCGCCTCTGGGGAATACTATAAAATGAACTAAGTCCTTAAGCTCATCAGCCTTATACCAGCTTTTTATATTCTTAAACGCATCAGTTCCGATTATCATATTAAGCCTGCCGTCTACTTTATATAATTCACGAATTTTTTTTACTGTAATAAGAGTGTAAGACTTTCCTTCAGATTTATATTCAATATCAGAGATAGAGAATCTTAAGTTATTCTCTATCGCCATTTTTACCATATTGTATCTGTGTTGAGCAAGATTTGAATTAATTTCCTTATGCGGAGGAATATAAGCAGGGATAAAAATAACTTTTTCAAACCCAAATTTTTTCACCGCAAATTGCGCCATACAAAGATGAGCCATATGAATCGGATTAAATGTTCCCGGAAAAATACAGATAGTCATACACAAATCTTACAACAAAAACAACTATTTTTCGATTTTCCTATTTTATTATATCTGTTACAATTGATAAATATAAAAATTTACAGATATATTTTAATTTGTAATATACAGGTCCAAAAATCGGTACAAGTATGAATTGTATTTTTTGAGCAAAAGATATTCCTAAGAAAAAATCTAACAGGTTTGGGAAATAGTCTTTGTTTTTTTGCCAAACTCTATATGCACTATAGAAAAATGATTTACCCAGCCAAAGATTTTCATTACATTTATATCTGTATTTTTTATCATTAATCATTTTATACGTATTAATAAAAGCAACCATATATTCAATGTGCTTCTGTTTGTGGTGTAAAAATTTTGCATCTGTACCTTTTTGAAAATCTAATATCGTCCTATACCAATTTTGAACAACTATTTGCTGATTTATCACACTAAAATTTAATTCCCCCTTATTTATCAAATAACAAACAATTGCAGAATGAGGATATGTGTTATAAATATTCATATACGCATTAAGAATAACTGTTTCATTAATGACTGAGGTTTTATATATTGCACTCGGAACAAATGTTAATTCATTAATAATATTGTATTTATTAACATTCTCTGTTTTTTGTACATGAGAAACTACAATTATATCTTTTTGATTATTTACCCCTTTCTCAACATCATTCCAATCTTGAAAGTTGAAATAATCATCATCGCAAAGAATCCAAAAATATTCCTTGTTTTTTACTAAAGCCAATTCTATTGCTCTGCAAATATTTGCATTTCCGCCTATATTTGTTTGATGACGAATATGCTCAATATTTTGAAATTTTTGTTTATATTCTTGAATCAACTCGCTTGTTCCGTCAGTTGATGCATTATCTAATACAGTGATATCAAAATCTCTGATTGGAGAACTCTCCGCAAAAATCTGTTCAAAAGTTTCTTTCAAATACCTTTTGCGATTATAAGTTATCAATAAAATTTGCAATTTATCTTTTAGCACAAATCTCTCCATTTACAATACATTTATCTGATATCATTTTCTAACTACACTAATCTCCTTGACTATTCAACCAACTGAATTACATTTACCACTTTACCCTTAACCTAACCGTCTTTAAATGTAGCCCAAAATCCTTTTTTAACAAGCGGGGTTATTTTTATATTTGTTCCTTTAAGATAATCAAAATAAAGACTTTCTGCTATAGCAATTATTCTTTTTGTGGAAATAACAACATAATCAGGATTCAGCTCCTTAATATCTTCCGGCTTATAAATCTTATATCCGCACACATCAGTCATAGAGGGAATCTGTGAACATTGTTTATCTACAACACCAATAGCGTTTATATCTGATAAGTCATAATACTTATTTATTAAACGAAAAAATACCCCTCCACCATAAAATAAAACCTTTTTTCCACTCAATTTCTGTTTTAGTTTTTTTAAAGTTTTATCAAATTTATACTTGATTAAATAATCTAAATTCATATTTTCATCTTTAAATTCTTCTTCAAAAAGTGTAACTACTTTAAAATTTTCCAAGTTTTTCATTGAATTATAAACATAGTAAGAGTTTTCATCAACAATTAATAAAGCGTCCGCAACTTCATCAAAGATTTGTTCCTGATTAATATTTTTAATACCGTATTTTGCAGGAAGCTTTGTTTTTTTATCAGAAGGTACATATGCTATTATATTCATATGCTTGATTAATTGATATTTTCTATTCAAAAAAATAAAGCTATCTTTGTCACCAATTACAATAACCCTTTTTCCCTTCAGTTCAGATACTATTTTTTCAAACCTGCCTTTAATCTCTGGCTTATCTATTATTTCTTTCATATAATATTTTAACATTTTATATATTCCCTCTTTATTATTATTTTGATAAAATATATGCAATTTTTATTTTATTTAAAAACTCGATATTAATAAAATTTAACAACTTATTCTTTATTCTGAATTTTATAATTTTGACAAGCTTTAAAACAAAAGAAATTTCTCTTTTTTTAATCAATACATAAATTCTACCCTTAAGCGTTGCCGTATCAATTATATCCATTTTTCCAAATATATTCCACAGTTTTATAAAAGTTTTTGTTCTGTAGACATTTATATGTTCGTGAATGCAATTACCTTCGAACGGAACTGTTTCATAAGGGACTTCTATATAAATATAACCGTCATTTTTACAATAACTTATTAGCTTGTATATCACTTCTATCGGGTTTGTAACGTGTTCCAATACATGACAACACATTACAAAATCAAAATCAGGATTAGATTCTATTTCTTTTTCGGAAATATTTTTTACACCATCAACCGTCGGAACATTTGATACTTCATAAACATATTTGTCAGCACCTGAAAAACAATCCGGAATAAATTGTCCGCTATCTCCGCCATAATCAAGCACTTTTTTAATTTTATCAGTATTAACATACCTCTTTACAATTGATTCCAAGAATTTTTCCCTTGAAATTACATTGCTTGAATTATGACCTAAATTTTCATTAAATTCCTTTGTATAAGAAGGTTCATACTTCTGTCTTTGTTTTTGATAGTTTTCATCTCTGTATCCTGAATACAATCTTGCCATTTCTTCATCATTCGGTCTGTAAGAAGAATAGCTTATATCACAATTATTACAATGCACAATGTATGTATCTTTTGGCTCAAATAAAAACATTCTTTCTTCTAAAAACGGAACAAATCTTGAAATTCTTCTTGTTATATTTTTACTCAAGCAAAACAAACACGAATCATTACATGTCATTGTACGATTTTTTAAGTCTGAAATTTTTTCGTTTATATTCTTCATAAACAATTCCCCATGCTAAAATTATATCCACTAATTTAGCATATTTTTCTCAAATTCTTCTCTCTTTAAAAACGGATACATATCTTCTAATGACGGTGAAACCATTGTACCATCCGGTAGTTTTTTTGATGAAAGTTTAGGTAAAAATGCGTATTCTTTTTCTGTTATAACTTCACACAAAATCGCACCGTCTGTATTTAAAACCTCTTTTATATCTTCTTTCATTGTTTTAGGATTATCTATTCTTTTTGTTTTTAGCCCAAACGCTTTAGCCACTTCAACAAAATCAGGAACACCCACACCGCTATCCATGCCTGAAGCAGTCATTCTGCCATCAAAAAAGTTTTTCTGAGTTTGTTGAATTGATGAATATCCGCCGTTATTAATCACAAATATTTTGAGAGGAATTTTATTAGTAACTACCGTTTGCAACTCTTGAATATTCATCATTATAGAGCCATCTCCTTCAAAACAGACAACTCTCGATTTATCGTCTTTTTTTGAATAATATGCACCAATAGAAGCCGGAAGCGCAAATCCCATTGAAGCATCTCCGGAATTCATAATTACACGTTCACCTTTTATATCGTGAACTTGAAATATACAAATTGAAGGTGTTGCATTTGCACTAACCAATATATCCCCTTCTTTGAGCTCTTCTGTTAAATATTTTGTGAAATAATACGGATTGATTTCTTCATCACCTTGTTTATGTTCCGGATGATTTTTAAATGAATATTTATTTTTTAAGTTTTTGCAAAACTCAAGCCAGCATTTCCAATCGTCTCTATCATTTCCGCATACATTTTCCCATTCTTTACTTACCCCTATAAAATCGGCTAAATCAGCATTAATTTTCATATCAGGAACTACTAGCGGTTTATCCAGTTCCGCTCTATCTATATCAACTACAATTTTAAAAGCATTCTTACCAAAGTTTTCCCAGTTATAGCTCACCTGTCTTATATTATTCCTTGTACCCAAGCAAAGTATCAAATCTGCATTCTGCAGAGCAAAATTACCTGCTCTTTGTCCGATTGTACCAATTCTTCCTACATAATAAGGATTATTGTCATTCATAATATCAAATCCGTTAAAAGTAGTAACAACTGGAATTTTCAACTGTTCTATCAATTTATAAAAATTCTCAGTTTGCCCTGATAATCTAATTCCATGCCCTGCTATTATCAAAGGTCTTTTTGCCGTTTTTAGTTTTTCGGATATAGCTTCAATTTTGCAATCAGAACTGTTTTTTTTAGGAGGAAGAAATTCTCTCAAATTTTCCTCATCAATCAGAGAAGCTTGAACATCAATAGGAATATTTATCCAAACAGGACCAAATCTTCCTGTTGTTGCTTCATATACAGCCCTATCCAAATGATACTTAATATCATTTGGATCTTCTACAGTCACCGCATACTTAGTTAAAGACTTAACAACTGATATTATATCAACCTCTTGGTCACCAAGCTGTCTGAGAGGAATATCAGGGTAAGTTGTAAGCATCGTTCTGCGCTTAACTTGACCTGAAATATACATAACAGGCACACTATCAGTCCACTCGCCAAACAAGCCGTTCATACAGTTCAATCCACCAGGGCCTGTTGTTACATTTACAACCGCTAGTTTCTGATTTACTCTTGCATAACCTTCTGCAGAAAAAGAAGAAGCTTGCTCATTATGATTTGCAGTAAAAGGTATTGCATGACCTAAACTGTCGTTTAAGTGCATAGCACCACCGCCTGATACCATAAAAAGATGCTCTACACCATGTTCTTTTAACCTTTTTGCTATATAGTCAGATAATTTTATTAACAAACTTACAGACCTCTTGCATAAATTAATTCTTTTAATTGACCGTCAAAAGCATACGGAGAATCTATATCATCAATTTTTATCATGTCATCTTTCTTAATATCATTTAATAGAACTTCTCCTCTCATAAGTTCACGACAAGATATCTGCCCTTTTTGCAAAGGAATTGCTAAATAGACGTCCTCATCAGTCAATATTTCTCCGGCTTTCATATCCCTCTTTGCATAAACACCTCTTACAAGAGCATCTAAATAGTCCATCTCTTTTTTATCTGAAATGCGTTTGTACTCAGATGGCGCACCGCATATAGATTTAGCTTTATAGTATGCTTTAATCCATCTGTCGATATCTTTTGGTTCCGAACAATAATCCGAAGGTGTACGTCCTCCCCAATTAATGTCTATATGTCGTTCAAAAGTTCTTGCACCTTTAGCATAAGCTATATACATCGGAATCTCAATATCATCATTGTATTCATGAGTCGAAAAACCTATTACATGGTTTGGATATCTTCTTTTTAAGAAATCTATTTGGTTAAGTTCCAATTCGTTTTTTTCTGACGGATATTTTGATACACAATGGTTTATTGCAAGAGGAATATTCCTGTTTTCAAAAAATGTTACCAAATCATCAATATCTTTAACAGACGATCCTCCGGTAGACACAATAACAGGCTTTCTTGCCGTTGCAATTTTTTCTATCAAAATCCAATCATTTAAATCAGATGATGCTATTTTTATTATTTGAACACCAAGATTTACACAAGTATCTACAGATTCTTCATCAAACGGTGTAGACATAGAAATACAACCGGCTTTTCTTATTGCCTCAACCAGAACACCATAATTGTCATAGCTCATTCTTGTTTTTAAAGTCTTATTAATATATCTTATATCATCTCTTGTCTTAAAATCTTTATGAATAAAATGTTCTGCATCTCGGAATTGTAGTTTTATAGCCGTTTTTACATTATTAAATCTTACAATTCTGGAAAAATCAGTTATAATTTTTTTACCTCTTTCAACATCTCCCCAATGATTATTGGCTAATTCAAGAACAAATAAATCTTGAAAAATATCATCTTTCATTTATACACTCCTTATTTTTCTATATTTATAATTATACAACTTCCTAAGACCTTCTGTCATGTCTGTAAATTCTATACTTGGCATTTCTTTTAATAAAATACTGTTATCGCCTGTATATTCATTACCCAATTCAGAATTTTTTATCTTTATACTTATATCTTTATCGCCAAATGTTTTAACTATATTTGAAATATCAAATAAACTTATACTATTATCTGGTGTTATATTAATTATATTATGATAAGGTTTATTTTCTATAAAGTACTCAACAATTCTTTGCATATCCTCAACAAACAAATAATCAAATACAACATTTTGATTTATCTCAATATCCTTACCCGATAAAACTTGATTGATTGCATAACTCGGGAATCTGCTTTCTTTTTCATCATAGCCGTAACAAGCAAATATATTCAAACAAAGAACATCCGTTCTGTCTTTAATTTTTTGAGCGATAAGCATTTTAGATTTACCGTATAAATCTTTAGGAATATTCTTACCAATGTCATCTTCTTTTACTTTATGCAAATTCCTTGATTTGTCATACATTGCGCCTGAACAAAATAAAATAACCCTTGTCTCAGGTTTTTTATTATTCAATATATTATCAACCATTGCAAGATTATCTTCTATTGTTGAATCTTTATCAGCAATTCCCCTAGCTCCGCCAACTGTTGCACAATGAATAACAAAATCAACTTTATTTTTGTGAAAATATAATCTCACTTCATTATTATTAGTCAAATCTAATTCATAGCTTCTGGGTGAAAGTAAATTATATTTATCACATAGACCTTTCTTAAGATTTTTTCCGATAAATCCGCCGCTTCCTGTTAATAAAATATTCAAAATTACACCTGTCTTCTTACATCTATAACCTGACCCGTCAAATCAGACAACAATGTTTTCAAACTTGCTTCCGCTACTTTATCAACCTCCAACAAGCTCCCTTCGGGTTCTTTACCAAATGCTTTAAATCGCATTGGGGTAGCCGTTCTTTCCGGATTTATAGTATTTATTCTTATACCGTCTGATATAAGTTCTTCGGAAAGAGCTTGTACCAAATTTACTATTCCTGCTTTTGTTGAAGAATAAGTAGAATATAATGCCCTTCCTCTTGTATAAGAACTTGATGCAAACATCAGCATACACCCCTTTGTCTTTTGAAGATAAGGAATGCTTGCCTTTGCAACATTAATTGAGCCAATGTAATTAATATTTATATCGTTTTTTATATCTTCTATTTCTCTGTCAAGAAGTTTTCCTATTCTCAAAACACCTGCAGAATTTATTACATAGTCAATTTTACCTGTTTCTCTATTTATGCCTTCTAAAAATTGTTCAACATTCTTATAATTTGTAATATCAACACCAGTCCTTGTTGATGAAGCATAAACCTTTGCACCATATTCCTTTGCCATTTCAGAAATAGCTTCACCTATTCCGCTTGTACCGCCAAAAATTGCAATGACTTTATCTTTTAAATCTGATAAATTTTGTTCCTGCGGAAATAAAGTACTTCTTACTTGAAAAAGTCTGTCTGCCATATATATATCAGAAGGGTATGTTATTTTGATATTCTCCATATCACCTTCAACAACAAAAACTTTACCCAATCCGTATTTTACGATAAGTCCGCAATCATCTGTAAAGTTAGAATCATTTTCGGACAATTTGTGTGCTTGCTTAATCACCGACAGTTTGAAACATTGCGGTGTCTGACCTCTCATTAAAAATTTTCTGTCAGGAATGTTCTCTATAACATTGTCTTGTACTTTTATAATAGTATCCGCACTTGGTATAGCGACATCTACAGCATCATACTGTTTTAGCGCCTCGGCACAATCTTCTTAAAATTATTTTTTAACAAAATTTCTTCCGCAAACTGTCTGTAATCAGGAGTTATTACAAGAATAACCGCATCTATGTATGCACTGTTTTCGAATATATCAAGCGTGTGTTCCAAAACTGTTTTTCCTGCAATTTTAACAAACTGTTTCGGAACATCACTCTTGTAGCGAGAACCTGCTCCCGATGCTAATATTATTCCATAATTTTTTATATAACTTTCCATGTTATTATTTACCCCTTATTTACCCCTGATTTACCATTTTATGCTGTTCTTTTTACACCTCTGTATATAAAATTTGCATTTAAATAAGGAATAATATACTCGTCAATTTCTCTATTAATCATATATCTTGCCTGTTCGGGAATATCCCAAGGTTGATTGATTAATTCAAAACCGATTTTTTTAATTTCTGATCTTAACCAAGCTTTGTCAGTTCCTGTTTCATCACAATATTTTTCAACAAATTCTTCTTGAATAGTTCTATGCCCTCTGATTTGAACAGCGCATCTTGATGCATAATCAGCAGGAAATATTAATCTTCCGCCATCAAATTGGTTAAATATATTCCTTGCAACAACAGGATTTTTTGGTAATTCAATTTTTTTGCATAAATCTTTTACCAAATCTTTATTTTCAGCAACATTTATAGACATAGTTTGTTGAACTTTTGCTCTGACAGTCGGCTGCATACCTATTTTTTTAATTGCATCCGGAACAGTAGAATATATTTCTTTTAAATTTGCAACATAAAGAGTCGGATTATATGTACTAAAATCTTCTATCGGAAGAAGTTGATTTTTTTCCTGATTATAATACGTATATGCAAAGAAATAAGCAACCATCATATTTCTTGTCACATCCAAGCAATCAGATACATAATTATATTGTTTTGCAAAAGCTTCGGTATCAACTTCATAGTTATAATTTAGAACTTTAAATTTTTGAGTTCTGGTGCAATACGGCGTGTTTAACATAAGCTTCAAGAACTCATTTTTCTTAATCCAATCGATAGCGTGACGAATTCTTTCATCACCGTCGGCTAATTCATACCGTTGAGACGATGGCATAAACGGATAATCATTATTTTGGCCTCTATATATAAGAGGGTTAAATTCCGGTCCGAGAATAACACTGAATTTAGTCGGAGCTGTTTCAACAAAAATCCCATGCACATCTGTTGTAGTAACAAGTCCATGCCTGTTTATTAAACTGTTAGCTAATTCCGGTTCGTTTAAAATATTTATATACTCACTAACAGTCGGTAAAGAAAGATCCGGATTTTTAGTATCAACCGGTATATTAAAAGTCAAATATCCATCTTCACATTGTACAATTGCCATTAGATTACTCCTCTTAAACTCTCACATAATGTATTATATGCTATTCAAAGCTTTTTTAAAAGAAAACATTACAATTGTTTACACAAATATGTGACTATTTTTTATTTTTATTTAGTGCCTCTTTCTGTAAGACAAATATCAAAAAGCACTTGCATTAGATAATGAATAAATAAGAAGTCTGCTTTTATAGACTCTTTTTTATTTTCATGAAAATATCGCCAATTGTCATAATTGTCCTTATTCTTTTTTATATCAGTGTGGAACTGTCTTGCATCATAATCATGTTTAAAATTTTGCATGATTGTAACTACGCAATTCGCAATTCCGTCCTTTATGTTTTGTTTCATATCAGGACTTGTGTATAATTTTTTCAAGTCGTGTTCGCAACTTTCACCCGTTTCTTGGGGTAACAGTGATTTTAAAAACAATTCACACGCAAATGTTCCGTTTACTATTAAAGGTACAAATAATAATGCGATATCATTTGTGACAACCTGACTATCAGTATCAACCTGCAATTCGGCGATATGAAATTGTTCATATAAAACATCATACGCTTTTTTAAAAGTTACTGCATTATTCATTGCTAACTCATTCGGTAACATTTATACCTCCCAAGTTTGGTAACAAATTGTTCTTCCGCCGAAGCTTTCTTTTTGGCTTATTAATCCTTCATTTAAGAATTCGCCATTGTTTTCCGTTGAGATTCCGAAATCAAAGTATGAATGAGTTTCAGAAAACTTGTCCATTAGAGTTTTTATCAGCAAATCCAGACCGCCGATTTCTCTTGCCTTGTCATTTGATGCCAAGTATTGTGTATGCACCACATCATCATACACAAACAACAAAGTTCCTGCAATAACTTCCCCTTTATATTTTGCAACCCAAAGCTGAACACCATCATCAAACTTCGACTTCAAAAGCTTTAGTTCCTCTGCAGTGTGCACTGCTTTTGTGTCATGATATTCTGACAAAACTTGATTTTCAAGAGAAATAAAAGTCTCAAAATCAGCAGATCCTTCAATTAAAACCCCTTCACGTTTTGCTCTTGATATTTGAGCCTTTCTGCCTTTTGGCATTTTTAAAGGATTTTTTTAATATACTGTGGTTGATGGTTCAACTTTTAACAGCTTTGCTCCGATTTTATATAACGCATACAAGTCTTCTTCCGCAGGTTGCTTATGATAAATATGAGGTATTGTTTTATACAAAAGTTTATCAATTCCGTGTTCTTGCATATACATTCTTAAAACTTCAAAACATTCAAGCATTTTATGCTGTTTCATTTTCTCATTTGTTATAAATCCACCGTATGTAAGACCTCCATGAGAATGCAGTTCTTTCTCATGCCTTGATATCGGAAGAATTGCCAACAGTTCATCATTATCATAAAACATTAAAGAGTTATCTTTAAATCTGTCAGAATGATAATCCATAAAACCACGATTGAACATAAAAATTCCGTTTTTGGAATTTTTAACAAACTCATTCCAGATTGTTTCATAAGATACACTATATTCACGTATTTGCATTATATTATATAATTACCTCTTTCAAAAATTCATCATAATCTCTTATATACTCTTTTTCGTCGTAATAATCAGATGCTAAGACCATCAGTTTACAACCGTATGAAAAATGACGCATTTCTCTCCACATATTTTTACCTATATAAAGACCTTTATCAGGACGATTTAACCAAACTTCCTCCCTCGTCTTGCCGTCATCTAACACAAACTGGCAAGCTCCATCCATAGCAACTATTATTTGCTCCATATTTTTGTGAGCGTGAAAGCCCCTCGCCTCATCCGGTAATGTATCAAATATCCAATATACACGCTTTATCTCAAAGGGTATATCCCTCAATCCCTCCAAGGATATCAACTTACCTCGGCTATCACCATGAACTTTCATATCCACAAGTTTATAATTCATACATACATTCCTCGTTCTCACTAATTAATCATATCATGAATATTGTTAAATAACAGTCCGTTTGAGAAAAAAGAACAGAAATTTTGAGAATCAATTTAAAATTGCAAAAATATTTTGATATCTTGTGAGTATTCTCAATATTTCTATTTTATCGTTTACGATTCTATATACAATAGCAAAATTCTTTTTCATTGTATAAATTCTTATTGTTTTATCTTTAATACCATCTTTTACAGAACCTGTTTCTGGGAAATTTGACAACAGTTCAAAAGTTTCGTAAAAATCACCAACAATTTTAATAGATGCATTTTTACTATCGGTTGCAATATATTCAGCAATTTGTGTTATGTCTTCTTTCGCAATACCAGTAATAAATACAGATTTATTCATATTTTGCCTTCAACTCATCTAAAAATTCAAAAGCATGATAAACATTACCTGCATTTGCATCATCAATACCTTTCTGAATATCAGCATTAAGCATATCAAGTTCTTCTTGTGAAATGCATTCTTTCGTTAGTACAATACCTAAAGTTGCATTTATTGCTTCATTAAGAGAATCGTATAAACCTTCTGCAACTTTTATTCGCAAAAATCTTTCTATATTTGGTGATAAAGATATATCCATAATTAACTCCTTTGTTATTATTAATTATATCAAATATTAGGGGTAAATACAATTGATAAAAATCACCAACTTTGCTTAACAAATTTTAATATTGTTAAGCAAAAATAAAAATCTTTACAATTGGCTCAAAACCAGTCATAATGCCCTATAGAATAGAATAGCCAGTAGGGTAGACTTCAGTCTACCGATAAATTTTGGTTGACTAAAGTCAACCCTACTTTTGAGTGCAAATATGTGCAAAAGGGTGCAAGAATAGTGCAAAAAATGAGTAAAAAAGTGCAAAGAAAGTCACTTTTCGAGTAGTTTGATTTTTCCACTTTATAAAACTTCCGACCGCTACAATTCAATGTTGTTAGGCAAGTATGCCCAACTTACCCTTGTTACCTTCTGAGCAAAACGGACAAAAAAATACAATTACAATAATCAATCTAACTGAAATAATCAAACTACTCAAAAAAATACCAAGCAAATGTCCTGAAAAAAGGTAAAGGTAAAAATACAATAAAAAAGCAGATACTTAATCTGCTTTTTAAATGGAGGAGGAATAGGGATTCGAACCCTAGGTACGCTCGCACGTACGACGGTTTTCAAGACCGCTCCAATCAACCACTCTGGCATTCCTCCATTGACATTGATTTGGCTTACCTGTATATACTAGCGCAAACATTTTTTCTTGTAAAGTAGTTTTAATTCTTTTTAAAGTTTTTCACATGCCGGTATTTTTATGATAAAATAGCTGTGGGGAGTATGTGAAAATGTTCGACTACTTTAAGGGATTTATCACAGACAAAAGAAAAAACTCTAAAGGTACATATCTTACTATTGAAGTGTCTGGTATCGGTTATTATTTGGAAATTACTGACAGAGATTTTAGTTTGATTAACATTTCAGAAAACAATGTTCAAAAAATCTATACATTTTTAACTCACAGGGAAGATGCAATGTCACTATACGGTTTCTTAAACAAGGAAACTAGAGATATATTTCAAATTTTGCTATCAGTTTCAGGTGTCGGAGCAAAAATGGCAATTGCATTACTTAACGAATTTGATGCCTGTGATGTTATTTCTCTCGTTATTGACGGAAACTTCAAAGA
>CADBXV010000026.1 GCA_902798645.1 uncultured bacterium | reverse complement strand
ATATGTTAGGAACAAGAGAACCTGAAAAATACGGCAGTTCTACATTGTCAGACATCGAAAATTCTGTTATATCAAGAGGAAAAGAACTCGGTGTTGATGTTGAGGTTTGGCAGTCAAACCACGAAGGTGATATTGTTGATAAAATTCAGTCTGCCAAAGGTATATACGACGGACTTATTATAAATGCCGGCGGTTATACACATACCAGCGTGGTAATTCGGGATGCTATAGCATCCGTTAACATCCCGACTGTAGAAGTACATATGACAAACATTCACGCAAGGGAAGAATTCCGTCATACTTCGCTTTTATCAGGGGTTTGTGTTGCTCAAGTCGTTGGTTTCAAAGAACTAAGCTATTTACTTGCACTTGAAGGCTTAGCAAAAATGCTTGCATAGTCTTTTCATTCAATTCTTAATAAAAAAGCTTCCTCAGAAGGAGGAAGCTTTTTCTCGTCTTTCTCTTCTCTCTCTATCTTAGTTAATGTCCGGTATTGTTCTCTTATATATAAAAAGTATTTTCTGTTACCTTGATTTCAATACTCAAAATTTTTGTTACAAATGTTAATATTTATTGCTTATTGTATTGTGTAACAGGCAAACAGAATAACTTCTGCTGCGGAGAGTATTACTTTTCTCCAGAGAGAGAGAGAGAGGTAACAATCGTAGGAAAGTACGTTACGTACGGATGTGGAAGAGAATTCAACATTATTTGAATTAACAGTTTTTGTCAGGTGAAACCTGACCTACTTTGTTTTAGTGGAAAAGGTAAAGGAAAAACAGTAGCGTGCGTTTTAACGCACGAAAAGATAAAAGCATTAAAAATTTAATAGTTCAAATATTTAGATTTCGTGCACTTTAGTGCACGCTACACCCTCTCCCCAACCCCTCTCCCAAGAGAGGGATGATGTCAACCGGTACACAAGCAAGTCCTCTCTCTTACGTAGAGAGCCAGAAAGAGGATTTAACCCTTCGAAAAATAGTCAGGTTTATTTAACTCAGAAAGCACAAAATCAACTTGTTTTAACAAATTTTCAACAGTTGAATTGTTTTCAATTATATAGTCCGATTTTGATATCTTTTTGTCTTGAGGGATTTGTGAATTCATTCTCGATAACGCTTCTTTTTCTGTTAAGTTATTTCTGTTCATAAGCCTGGATAGTTGAAGCTTATTATCAACAGTAATCAATATTATTTTATCAAAAATGCTTTCAAAACCCGCTTCGAACAACAAAGGCACTGATATAAATATAAAATTATCATTTTTGTGAAGTTCAAATAGTTCCAGTATTTTTTCTTTAATCTTAGGATGGGTAGCTTCTTCAAGCTTTTTCTTTAAATCAAGATTACTAAAAACAAGTTTTCCGAGTTTTTTTCGGTCAATTTTTCCCGAAGCAAAAACATCGAATCCGTAAAAATCCTTAATCTCCGATAAAACTTCGTGTGCTATTTCGTCAGAATCATACACAACGTACCCAAGTTCTTGTATGTATCTTTCAACTTGTGATTTTCCGGATGCAATATTCCCTGTTATCGCTATTTTTACTGCCAAAATATCACCTTATTTTATATCTTCTTTTTGAATTTTTGTTAAATAGGTTTGGAGCTGTTTAACTTGTTTGGGCTTGATAAGTTTAATCTGTCCTTTTTTTAGTCCTTCAAGCGTAATAATTGCGTGTTGAATTCTTTTTAGAACCTTAACTTCAAACCCCAGTTTCGCAAACATTTTTCTTATTTGCCTGTTAATTCCCTGATAAAGGACAACCTGAATGATAGACGTTTGATTATTTATCTCTATCGGTAATGTTTCCGCATACGCAGTTTTTTTCTCGCCCGTATCCGTATCAATCTCAATTCCGTTCAACATCTCTTTAGCATTAGCTTCTGTGAATTTTCCGTTTATAGTAACCATATAAACTTTGGGAACTTTTATTGACGGATGAGTCATTTGATTAATTAATTCTCCGTCATTTGTCATTATTATAAGCCCCGTAGAATCTTTATCCAGCCTTCCGACAGGTTTTAAATGCTTCAATTCAGGAGGAATAACATCGTAAATAGTTTTTCTTCCTTTTTCATCTTCCAGTGTGGTTATATACCCTGCAGGCTTATAAAAACGGTAGTACTCAAGCTTTTGAGGATAAACATTTTTCCCTTCTACCGAAACTTTGTCTTTTTCACGAACATAAAATCCAAGCTCGGTAACAACCTTGCCGTTAACGGCAACTTTACCCGATTCAATAAGTTCATCGGCTTTTCTTCTTGAACACAAGCCTGTTGAAGCAATATATTTATTAAGTCTTGGCATTTTATTTTATTCCATTGATTTTTCACAAATTGTTTTTAATCTGTCCGGCATTCTTCTGTACATTTTGCCTTCATTGTTAACCGCAACAACTTCTATTTTGCCTATGGTATAAGTTCTACCCGTTTCTTTATTCTTTATAATCTGGGTAAATTGTACGATAATAGGTGTAATTTCAGTTATCTCTGTTTCTACAACAATTTTTTCATCCAACAGGGCGGAAGACTTGTATCTGATATTAAGATTTGTAACAGGAATCATAATATCATTTTTCTTTAAGTCAACCAAATCCAATCCTATTTGACGGCAAAATTCGACTCTGGCTTGTTCCATCCATCTAATATACGAGCCGTGCCACGCTACACCGTATGCATCTGTATCAGCATAGTATACTGTTTGTTCAAAAATATGTTTCATAATGTATAATTATATCATAATAATTCGGAGGAAGATATGAAATTTTTACACACAATGATAAGAGTTAAAGATATTGACTCATCTTTAAGGTTTTACACAACTCTTTTTAATATGAAACAGGTAGAAAAAAGAAGACTTGAGGACTGTTGGTTATATTTTTTAAGCGATGAAGATAATACCTGTCAAATTGAATTAACATATAACGATGAAACCCCTGACGAAGGTTATCAAATCGGAAACGGCTTCGGACATTTTGCGTTCAAAGTTGATTCAATGGAAGAATTTACGTCAAAACTAAAAGAGTCGGGATATGAATATTTGTATGAGCCGTTCGATTTAACCGGCAAAGGGTCTAATATAGCATTTATAAAAGATCCTGACGGATATGAGATTGAACTTATAGAAAAAGTGCAGTGGTAGTCATAGTTTATCGAAGTATAATAAGAGCGAGAGTACTGTATCTCAATTCTTTAAAACTTATTCCGATAAACTGTTACAAATTTTGTCCCCATGATATAATTAACTTATAATTGGATTTAGAGAGGAAAAATTATGTTAAGAGCCGGAATTGTAGGACTACCGAATGTAGGAAAATCAACTTTATTTAATGCACTAACAGCAACAAAAAATGCGCAGAGCGCAAATTATCCGTTTTGTACAATAGAACCGAACGTCGGTGTTGTTACTGTACCTGACGAAAGACTCAAAATACTTGCTGATTTGTGTAAGTCAAAAGAGATTATTCCTACAGTTATTGAGTTTGTAGATATTGCAGGCTTGGTAAAAGGCGCAAGTCAAGGTGAAGGCTTAGGAAACCAATTCTTGCATAACATAAGAGAAGTGGATGCAATTATTCAAGTTGTAAGATGTTTTGATGATGAAAATACCATTCACGTAGAAGGCAAAGTTGATCCGATATCAGATATCGAAACAATTAATACAGAGCTTGCTCTGGCAGATATAGCTTCAATTGAAAGACGCCTTGCAAGAATCTCAAAACAAGCTAAAGGCGGAGATAAAGAGGCTGTTCTCGAAAACAACGCTTTGACAAAATTAAATGAATTACTGCAAGAAGGCCATTTTATCAACCTCAAAGACCATTTTAACGAAGACGAAATTGAAGTAATTAAACCTTTGAATTTAATGTCGGTAAAACCGGTTATATATTGCGCAAATGTCTCGGAATTCGATTTAAAAGACGGAAATGATTACACAAAACGAGTTGAAGAATACGCAAAAAAACAAGGTGCAGAAACAGTTATAATTTGCGCAAGAATAGAAGAAGAGCTGGTTGAACTCGGAGAAGAAGGCGCAAAAGAATACCTTGCGGAACTCGGTATCTCTGACAGCGGTATTGATAAAATGATTAAGTCAGTATATTCTTTATTAAACTTAATAACATTTATTACAGCAGGAGAAAAAGAAACACGTGCCTGGACTTGTTCGGAAGGAACAAAAGCTCCGCAAGCTGCAGGTGTAATACATACCGACTTTGAAAAAGGCTTCATTCGGGCAGAAGTTACAAGCTATAAAGACTTTGTTGAAAACGGCTCTTATACTGCTTGCAAAGACAAAGGTGTAACACGACTTGAAGGAAAGGATTACATTGTTCAAGACGGTGATATTGTCCACTTTAGATTTGCAGTATAGTTCTTAATCCAGCTGTTCCTTTGCATAATTAATTACCCAGCCGTCAGAACGAAATAGAGCATAATTGTTTTTGCCCTTATATTTAATCGCAATCGGACTTGAATTCAGCCACTTATCAAGAATCTCAAGAGCTTTTTGA
Source organism: uncultured bacterium (assembly GCA_902798645.1). Classification (GTDB taxonomy): domain Bacteria; phylum Cyanobacteriota; class Vampirovibrionia; order Gastranaerophilales; family Gastranaerophilaceae; genus CAG-196. Next base: position 20,789 of record CADBXV010000026.1, on the reverse strand, counting down.
ATTAGCGCGTTTCCATATTTATTAATAAGCGTGTTGTATTGACCTTCGGTTAAAATTACCGCACCTGCTTCGGGAACGGAAATCACTTTTACATAATTCTCTGAACTCGGACGCCCTCCCTTTTTTCCGTTTTTTATACTATATATTCTTTTAAACATTTTTTTCTCCTTCTAAATCCGGTGTTCCTAATTTTCTAACCAACTCTATTACAGTGAAAAATATATTTTATTAATATTGCATTTTGAACAGTTACAACCGATTAAGTAACAATCTACCGCAGCAGGTGTCCAATGTTTACAATTTGTTTCACAATATGATACACTGTATCCGCATAACATAAAATATCTACCTCTTTCTTCCCAAATTTGTGATAATACAATTGACAATGTAAAAAATGTATGCTTAAATATCATATATAAGCTTACATTTGTATTTATATTGTAAGATAATATGATACATTTGTCAAGTATAAATTTACGGTGAGATGATGAAAATTAATGACTTAATAACGATGATATCTTCTCGTATAGGAAGTTCCATAAACCAATCAATGCTTGCAGAAAGCCTTGGTATAACTCGGCAAACAGTTTGCAATCGTATAAAAAACGAAAGTGAAGTTACAGTGAGCGAACTGCAGAAAGCAGAAAACTATTTTAATATAAGACTTTTTGATTCTGTTGATGCAGAGTATGATATCGCATATATAGACTATTATACAGATGTGTTTGCAAGCTGCGGAAACGGCAGTATTATTTTTTCAAGCGAAAAAACAAAATTACCGGTATCTACATCTATGATTAGCGGTTATTCAAAAAATAAACTGTATTCCATGATTAATGCAACGGGAAATAGCATGTCGCCGACTATTGAAAACGGAGATAAACTTATTGTTGAACATTGGAATGGCGATCAGATTCAGGATAATAAAATATATGTATTTTGTTACAATAATGAATTTTTTGTAAAGCGCCTGTCAAAAAATATAGACGAAATCATTATCAAGTCGGATAATCCGGAATATCGTGTACGAACAATTTCGGCAAAATCAATATCAGATCTTATTTTAATAGGGAAAATAGTTGCGACAATAAAATCATTGGATTAAGCGAGCATTCTCAGATATTAACTAAAAATGTATATGTGTGTAAAACAATGAAGCATAGTAATTAAGGTTTTGTCTGATATAAATTTGTTTGTGTATTTGTTAGCATAATTCATTATTAAAGAAAGAGGATTTGTTTGGTTACCGGTTTGCATAAGCCGGCAATTTTAGCTGTTTTGCACGTATATCAATAACAAGACTTGTTTCCTCTCAATTTTTGCAAGACCTTTTTTGTTAAAATTCAAGAATTACAATTCTAAGTTCCGGTTATTGTTGTAGGTTACTCAATCTACAGACTTATTTTGCAATCTTATTTTTGAATGCGTTTTCCCACTCATAAGCTGTTTTTACACTGTATTCCAAATTGTGTACAGGTTTCCAGTTAAGCATTGATTTTGCTTTAGAATTATCTGCAACAAGAGTTGCCGGATCGCCTTCTCGTCTGGGGTAAATCTCTAAAGGAATTTTAGAATTTTTTACCTCCTCACAAACTGCGAATACTTCTTTTACACTGTTTCCTGTTTTTGTTCCGAGGTTAAAGTAGTTGGTTTCACCGCCATTATTTAGATAATCCAAAGCCAAAATATGAGCCTTAGCTAAATCTTCCACATTTATATAATCTCTTACGCAAGTTCCGTCAGCCGTATCATAATCAGTTCCGAACATTTTAAATGATTTATCAGATGTCGCCTTAAGTACGTTCGGAATAAGGTGAGTTTCAGGCTCATGCCATTCTCCGATTCTTGCTTTAGAATCTGCTCCTGCTACGTTAAAATACCTGAGTCTGACTGATTTTAATCCATAGGCTTTGTCATAGTCATCCATAATTCTTTCTATCATTAATTTTGTCATTCCGTAAGGATTAATCGGGTTTTGAGGATGTTTTTCATCAATCGGTGTATAAACAGGTTCTCCATAAGTTGCGGCTGTCGATGAAAAAACAATTTTTTTAACATCAAACTCAAGCATTGCATTTAATAGATTCAGAGTTCCGTAAACATTGTTATAGTAGTATTTTTGCGGATTCTTTACACTTTCCGCAACTTGAGAATATGCTGCAAAGTGAACAACTGCTTCTATTCCTTTATTTGACATAAAAACGCCTCTTATGTCGTCTATATTTTTAAGATTTCCTTTTATAAATTTAAGGTTTCCATATTGTTTTAAAGTTTCAATTGTTTCAATATGCCCCAGTTCCAAACTGTCAAAAACAATAACATCAATGTTTTTTTCCAGTAGTGCCATAACAAGATGGCTGCCAACATATCCTGCACCGCCGGTAACTAATATCATAACTTGCTCCTTTATTCTTGCACTAATTTCACGTGTTTATTTATCCAAGACACATTTTCCGTTTTCTATATTGTATATTGTAACATCTTTTAAGAATTCCTGCTCAAACAATAATGTATCAACCGAGGTTATTATTGTTTGAGTGTTTGTATCAATGGATTTCAGTAAATAGTTTTGTCTTTTATCGTCTAATTCAGCCAAAACATCATCAAGCAACAGAATGGGATAGAATCCTGTTTTTTCTTTTATAATTTCCAATTCGGAAAGTTTGAGGGACAAAACAAGCGTTCTTTGTTGTCCTTGTGAAGCAAATTTTGTTGCATCCAATCCGTTAATTTTGAATTCAATATCATCTCTGTGAGGACCTACGCAAGATTGATGTCGGGCAAATTCTTCTTTTCTTCGTTCAAACAGTTCTTCTTTTAAATATTGTGATATTTCTTCAATCTCGTCTTTCGGACAGGTATAATTAAGAGAAAATTTCTCTGATTCACTTATTGTTTGATGTTTTACAGAAGCAATTTTTTCGATTTCTTTTAAGAATTTTTTTCTGAGAAAAATTATATTAGCTCCGGTTATAACCAATTGTTCGTTATAAATATCATAAAGAGCTTCATCAATAATATCCTGCTTCAAAAGATTGTTTTTTTGAATTCTTATTTTGTCATATTTTGAAAGTCTTTCATCATAAGCAGGATAAATTTGTGAGATGGCTCTGTCAAGCCAATTTCTTCTGTCCTCTGGCGAGCCTCTCAGTAAAAGCATGTCCTTTGTAGAAAAAAGAACTGTTTTTACTGCTAACTTAAAATCACGAGTATTAGTTTTTACTTTGTTAACCTTTAATTCTCGTTTTTTATCTTGTGTATACACATAGTCAAGCTCTATATCCGTATCGTTTTTTAGTATCTTTGCATTTATTTCAAATTGTGGTTTATTAAATTGAATCAGGTCACTAATCGTTGAAGTTCTTGGGCTTTTTAGATCGGAAAGAAAGTAAATGCTTTCGAGTATATTAGTTTTTCCCTGAGCATTTTTGCCTATAATAAGAGTTTTGCGAGTCGGAAATTCCAGTTCAACATTCTCGCAATTCCTATAGTTTTTAAGCCCCAATCTCTTTATTTCCATAGTTAAATTATATCATAAATTGGACAATTTAATTTTCGTTTGCCGGCTCTTTGTGTAAAAGATCAATTACGTCATATAAATTTTCTTTTAAATCCGCATAATAATTTTTATCAGCTTCATTTGTGCTGTATTTTTCGCCGGCACTGCAAATTTCTGTCATTTGTTTTGCCAAGTCTATTGTCATTGTTATTTCTTTAAATAGAGTTCCTTCATCTCTTATCGTATCTTTAAGTTCTCCTGTGTACAGCTCTTTCCAATTTTCTCTGCTATTGTCATTAGTTGAATTTAATTTTGCCCATTCATAGATGTGGTTGATAACTTTGTCATTTACACCCATTATTGTGTTCGGATATAAGTCTGTAACGCTGTCTGAATAGGATTTTATTTCGTCATTAAGTTCATCGGCGGTTTCTTTTAATCTTTCACTTTCATTAATAATTCCAAAGATGTTTTCTTTTGCTCTTAACGCATCTTTATATTCAATATTTGCCATTCCTCCCAGGATGCCTGCCAGCTCAATCGTACTAAGATTTTCCAATTTTTTCTCTGATATAAAATTAATGATAGGAATTTGTTCATATCCGTTAATATGTCTTAGCAGTTCTCCTTTTATTGTAAGTTCTTTGCCGTTAATAAAATTATCGTTCCTAAGAATGTCACGTTTTATTTTAAATTCTTTTAATAAGCTGTTTGCTTTATGTTCGTTTCCTTGAGCGTAAAAAGTTGCGGAAATAAAATTCCGAATTTCTTCAATACCTTCAAATTGTGACATATAGTTTGCAACAAATGAAAAATCAAATTTAAAATTACTTGATAAGTTATTAGACGGAGATGCCATTAAGTCTTCAATAATAGCAGTTTGAGCTTTATTGCAGCTTAAAGGAAGACAGTACCCGTGTTTATCAATTCCCCTTCTTCCGGCTCTGCCTGCCATTTGGTGAAATTCATTTGGTGTAAGATTTCTTTTTCCGTCGTGCAAATCATCTCCGACAGAAGCAGGTTTTCTTACAGATGTTATGACTGTTGTTTTTGCCGGCATATTAATTCCTGCCGAAAGTGTTTCTGTTGCTATAGCTACTTTTAGGAGCTTTTTTTGAAAGAGTTCTTCTGTCAATTGCTTTTGTGTCGGAAGCATTCCTGCATTATGTGTTGCATAACCTTTTAGCATCGCTTCTTTGTTTAAGCTTTCACCAAGATACTTGTCTTCATTAATGTATTTATCAATAGTTTCTTGGATTGCTTTTTGTTCGTCTTTAGTTGTTAAAGTGTCACCGTATTCTTCAAAATATTTTAATAATCCTCTGCTGTCTTTTTTAGAAAATATAAAATAGATAGCAGGTAATTTACCTTCATTTTGCAGATTTTTTGTTAAGTACTTATAAGTTGATAATCCGGTTTTTGCACTCAGTGCTTTTTTAAAGTCCTCTGAATTTTTCTTTTTTGTTTTTTGAGCAGGTTTTTTACTTCCGTCAGGAAGTACGTGTTCAAGCTTAATATCAAGCGGTACATGACGATTTATTGACGGCACATCAATCCAAATCGCTCTGGGTTTTGATGATGGATTTGTATGATAGTTCCCGTCAACATTGGCTTTGACACCTTTTTCTCCTCGAATTTTTCCTATCCAAGAATTTATTTCATTTGCATTCTTTGCGGTTGCAGATAAAGAAAGCATTTGAACATTAGGAGGCGTCAACATAATTGATGTTTCCCAAACACCACCTCTGTCAACATCTCCCAAGTATTGAAGCTCATCAAAAATGACTGTTTTTAAATCATCGGGAAGATGTCTTTCTTTGTCAAAGTAAGCAGAGGTCGCCATGTTCCTGTAAACTTCTGTTGTCATAATAAGAATTGGCGCATTAGTATTAATTTTTGTATCACCGGTTAAAAGCCCTACCATATTTTCGCCGTATGTTTTTGAAAAGTCCCTAAACTTCTCGTTACTTAAGGCTTTTAAAGGTGTTGTGTAATAAGTTTTTTTGCCTTCATTCAGATTTTTTGTAATGATATATTCTGCAATTGCAGTTTTACCTGTTCCGGTAGGTGCCGTAACGATTACATCATCTCCTAAGAACAAGTGATTTGCGCTTGTTTTTTGAAATATATCGGCTTCATATGGTTTATTTGTGTCAGGGTTTGTTTTAAGTTGAAAATAGTTTTTATTAATTGTTTTAAAAAAGTCTTGACATTTTGTCGATACAAGGCCGATTCCGAGTAATCCCATTGATGCTAAAGGTACTGTTCCGGAGGAAGCAACTTCTAACATTGATTCATCGTGAAACTTATTGTTTAATTTTTTTATTTTAGGGAATATATTTTCTGTAATTTTTGCTATTTTAACCATTTTTCAATCCTTTATTATTACTAAAACCCATAAAATTATTTTTTGCTACATAAATAAATTTATAATTTTATAAATTATGCAAATTAGACTATCAGACAGAAAAAGCGGGGTTATGAAAAATATAACAATCTATTATTTTAGAATTGTACAAATCCTAATTCAAAAGTGAGGTCATAAAATGAAAACAAAACAAATAATCCCCCAAAAGAGTTCAGACAAAGTTGCATCATTTTTAGAAAAAAATGCTTTACACAAGCGTGATTTTGCCGAAATGATAGGCGTAACTCTTTCCTACGTGTACAATTTAATAGATGAAACAGTTTCTTTTTCTACCCGAGGAACGACAATAGAAAGAATTGCAACAGTAATGGAAGTTGCACCGGAAGAATTCTCAGAATATAAAATTCCGCAAGAGCCTATATTGGTCGATGAAACAGTAGAATTAATAAAAGAATATATAAAAAATAATAAGATGTCAGTTGTTTCATTTTTAAAATCATTTCCAAGAAAAAAAAGACTGGATATGGTTGATGTTCTTAGAGGGGCAATTCCTTTGCCAATCGATTTTAAAGAAATACAACTTATCGGAAAGACTCTTAATATGCCAAACGAAGAATTGTATTCTATATGGGAAACGAGAATGAAACAAGCATTAGAAAGCGCAGGAATGAATATTTACGCCAATTCAGCTCTTGTAAATTCCATGTTTGAATGTGCAAAAAAACAAATTATGAAAAATTTGTAATAATTAGGCAATTTCTAATTATAAAAATACTTTATATATATAAGGTTAGATAAGGTTGTAGAAAATTTAAATCCCTCGATAATTAAGTCGGGGGTTTTTCTTTAGCTAACTCTCTTTACTTAGAGCATCAATTATGCAATTTGCAACTTCCTTAGCTGAATATTTATCAGAAAGTTTCTCTCTCACATGCCCGAGTTTGTTTATTGTGAGTTCCCGATACTCTTTGTCATAAAGCAGTCGTTCAGTTTCATAACAAATATTTTCTTTTGTAAATTTTGATTGAATTAATTCGGGAACGATATCTTCTCCGGTTACTATATTCGGTAATGAAACTTTTTTAATACATCTGAATAATAAATATGCTAAATATAAAATCCACGGACCTTTATACCCAATAATCATTGGTACTTGATATAAAGATGCTTCCAAAGCAACAGTTCCGGAGGCTAATATTAATGAGTCTGAAACGCTTAATAAAGCTTGATTTTCGCCTTGTATTACTTTGAAATCAGTATTTTTTATGTACTTATCAAATATATTATTATTAAGACTCGGAGCGTGTGATATGCAAAATTGCAGTTCCGGATGTTTTTTTTGTAACAGTTTAGCTCCGCCTATCAGCGTATCTGCCAAAAACTTTAATTCAAGCGGTCTTGATCCGGGAAATACAGATACAAGAGGCTTATTTATATCAAGACCATGACGAGAAAAGAACTCAGCTCTGTCTGCTTTATCCGGAAGCTGTTTTATCAAAGGATGACCGCAATAATGAACATCTATTCCGTATTCTTTATACATATCAACTTCAAACGGGAATATGCAAAGAACTTTGTCTACATATTTTTTTATTCCTTTAATTCTCCATTTTCTGCTTGCCCATACTTGCGGAGGAATGTAATGAAATACTTTAATTCCGTGACCTTTTAGCCGTTTTGCGACTCTAAGATTAAATGTTCCGTAATCTATACATAAAACCAAATCAGGTTTGTATTCGTTCAAAATATAATCTGTAACTCTTTTTTCTAAGGATAGGTGGTCTATAATCATTTTTAAGCTTAATCCGAAGCCTGCCATTTTGGAATGATCGCAAAAAAGCTTTGCTCCTGCATTTTTTAGATTCTCTCCGCCAATACCTTCAATTTGTATATCAGGGTTTTGTTCTTTTAAAATCTCTGCAACTTTTCCCCCGTGGATATCACCCGAGTATTCACCTGTAATTATAAAAACTTTTTTCATTAAGCCCTCATGTATTGAGATTTGCGCGTATATATTCCACTGCAAATTTATCTTATACAGTCTATTATACTTCAATTTATTCAACTTTCAAAGTATTAAGAATTACAATAATTTTGGTAACGATATACAATGTTACTATAATTTTATTCTATATACTTGCCGTCGAATAGGTCCAATATCATTTTTTCCTGATCTGATTCTAAAGCTTTTACATCCTTTGGGGAAATCTCTTCAACTTCTTTTTTTACTGGTTTTTCTTCTATATGTTTTTCAGTCGGCTCTTTTTTTTTATCAGATTCTTTTTCATCATCAGTTGATTTTTGTCTCATAGCAGTTTTTGCCGATAGATTTTCATCACCTGCTTTTGGTAATCTTACCGTAATTTTTGTATCATCAGTATTGAACATAGTTTTTGCAGCTTCAGCCAATAAATCTTTTTTATTAGTATTAGAATACTGTGATACAAAATTTTCTGTTTTAAATGTAATAATTATTTCGTCTTTAGCAATTTTAACAGGTGTACCCATTTGTTTTAATAATGCTCTTGCAGGAACACTGTTGATATTCTTAAGCAGCATTTCCCACATTGATACAATATCTGTTCCGTCAGACTTTTTAGACATAGGCGGAGGTGTGAATTCTTGGGAAGATGAAATATTTTCCGTAAGAACATCCTTTTGTTTTCCCTCAACAGTTACTTCGTGTTTAGGTTGAACAGGTGCCGGTCGTGTTACATTTACGGACTGCGGCGCAACAACAGATTGAGTAATATTTGATGATACGGCACCGTTGTTTTCCAGAGCAATAATTCTGTTTTGCAAATCAATCAGTTTAGTATTTTCTGTCATATTCGATAAATCAATCATAGCTACTTCCAGCCATAAGTGTTGATTTACGGCAGACTTAACTTCTTTTATATAATAGGCTAATCTTTCCAGCAAAAATACAATTTGCTGAGTTTCAAGTAATTCTTTTTGTTTCAAAAGTTCTGCAATCTGATTTTCGTTTAGTCCTGTAAGTTCACCAAGTAAATCATTCTTGCAGTTTTTAACTATAAGCAAATTCTTAAAATACTCTGATAAGTTGGTTAAAATTTGGAGCGGTTCGTTGCCGGAATGATAAATTTTATTCAGTATTTCTATCGACTCATTTGACGATGATGAAATAATTTTATCACTCAAATCGTGCAAAACATTAAAAGATATTCTCCCTAGAACAGCATTAACATCATCACTCGTAATTTCGTGCGACACACCTAATAAACTTAACTGGTCAAGCAGGGAAATGCTATCCCTCATTCCGCCTGCCGAGTTTCCGGCTATTGTATAAAGCGCATCATCGGAAATATTAATCTTTTCCTCATCAGATATGTATCTCAAATGTTTTACAATGTCATCTGTTGTAATTCTTCTGAAATCAAAACGCTGACAACGACTCTTAATTGTGTCCAAAACCTTATGCACTTCCGTTGTTGCAAGAATGAAAATAACATTTTCCGGCGGTTCTTCAAGAGTTTTTAATAAAGCGTTAAATGCTGTCGAAGATAACATATGTACTTCGTCTATTATATATATTTTATACTTGCCGTTTACCGGAGCATACTGTATTTTTTCCAGTATATTCTGAGCGTCTTCTACTTTTCTGTTGCTTGCGGCATCAATCTCTATTACATCTATAGGAACAGAATTTGTAATATTTTTACAGCTTTCACAATCACCGCAAGGATGAATTGTAGGCCCGTTTACGCAATTTAATGATTTAGCCAATATCCTTGCCGTAGAAGTTTTACCGGTTCCTCTCGGACCGGTAAACAAATACGCATGAGAGATTTTTCCAAGCTCTATTGCACTTGTTAAAGTCTTTTTAATATGTTCTTGACCAACAAGCATATCAAGAGTTTGTGGACGATACTTCCTATATAATGGTACATAATTTCCGCTCATATTTATAGTTTATCATAAAATTGCCATCAGTAAAATTTTATATTAAAATACTTGTATGAAGAGAGTTTGGATTTTATTTTTATCGTTGTTTTTTATAATTAACCAAGCATTTTGTTTTGAACTCATTATGCCTACTGAGAAAAAAAATGCAACAACAAACAATTATGCATTTATATACGGAAAGGCAAAACCGGCGGAAGGTTTATCTATTAACGATCATTATATTCATGTTGCGCCTAACGGAGCTTTTGCTCATACGGAAAAATTACACGAAGGCGAAAACAGAATTGTTTTAAGAACGCTTTACGGACTTTTAATATACAAATATTACAAAACAACGCCTGTTGAGCAAGAAATTTTTACAGAAGATTTTGAAAATACAAAAGCTTATGTAAATCACGATAATACACCGCTGCGTTCGACACCTGTTGATGCAGGTCTAAACAGAATAGGACACTTGTTTGGCGGAACGCATATTATCGTAAACGGCTCTAAAGGCTCATTCTACAGAGTTGTATTATCTAAAGACAAAGAAGCATGGATTTCAAAGAATGATGTTACACTTACCGATGAAGGTTTTTATCCTGCAGAATTTGTAAATATGGATAGCGAACGATACAAAAATGCAATGATACAGACTATTGAATTCACTAAAAAGCTTCCGTATACAGTTGAAGACGGAGAAAAAGAAATTATCTTAAGAGTGTATAATCCGGAATTATCCGATAATTCAGTTTACAACCTAAGCATTCCTAAACCTGAAAAATACGTTTACAATATAAGTCTTGATGAAGGGAAATACACATTTAAAGTAAGAAAACTAAATGAAAACCCCAAAGAAACCACGGTGGTAATTGATGCAGGACACGGCGGTTCTGAAAAAGGTGCCATTGGCTGTTTAGGGGATGAAGAAAAAGACATAAATCTTAAAATTGCTACTAATGTTGCAGAATTATTAAAAAAACAAGATGTTAATGTCGTTATGACACGTGAATTCGATGCAAACCTACCGCTTGAAGACAGAGTTAATATCGCAAAAGAAAATAATGCCGATATTTTTGTAAGTATCCATTTGAATTCAATAGGAGATGTGCCTATGGATATACACAAAAAAAGAGGAACTGGTGTTTATTATTTCAATAACCATTCCAAAAAACTTGCAGAAGTATTACAAAAATCAATTACGCACTCTGCAGGAACTCGAGATGACGGAATTCACGCAGCAAGTTTTGCAGTAATAAGACCGACAGAATACAATGCAGTGTTAGTTGAAGCAGCTTATATGACAAATCCCCTTGATTCGGTATTATACACAAATGAAAAATGGATTGCTAAAGCTTCAAAAGGAATTGCGGAAGGTATAATAAAATACATAAGTAAATAAAAAAAAGGAATTCTTACGCAGAATTCCTATGGTTGTTTTCTTTTTACGACTATTTCTCTAATTTTCTCGTGTTTTCCTCGTATTAGCCCATATTACATCAATGGGTTCTCCCTTTTTCCAATTTCGCTTTACATTCCGCAACAACGGAATCTTTTTCACTGACTTCGCTAATCCAGCAGAGCTTCTAAGATTCTTGCATTCTTATCAGCCAAAGTATTTTGTCTGACTTGCGAACGTGTAATGTAACTTCTTAAAGCTTCTCTAATCAGTTCTGAGCGTGAACGACTTTCGTTTTCCGCTACTTCATCAATTTTACCCAAAAAGCTTTCGGGCATTGAAATCAATACTCTTGCCATGTTTTTCTCCTTTTATATATTATCACTATAGATTTTTACCTCGGATATATATATAAAGTATTTAGCTTTTATAAAATTGCCTTTTTTAATAAAAATTATTAAGAAATGTTAAGAACGGTTATTAATTCTGCATATATCTTTTCTATACGAAATCCCTCTAAAGTCAATACGGGAAAGGTTTTCATATACTAAATCAGAAGCCTTTGATAATGATGATGCGCAGGAGGTAATAACCATAACTTGACCGTTTTGAGCTTCATATTCCAAATACTTGTTTTTAGTTACTGTTGAAGAAAAGCTTAATAGTGCATTTTCATCTAATGCATCTATGCCGTTAATAATATTCTCAGAGTTTTCTTTGTTTTTGCACATTAAAACTACTGATACGGATTGATTATTGTTATAATTAATACTTTCAACTTCGTCGCTGAAAGAGCCGACTATACAAGACTCAAAAAGATTATAGATGTCATCTTCTAAAGTATTAAATATAGCGTCTGTATCACAATCTTGGGTAAAAGACTGCCAGCCTAAAATAAACATTTTGTCGTCTTCCGCCAATATGCCGTTTACACCAAGTATGCCAAGATAAGGATTTCCTGAGATTTCCAGATAATCTAATGTAGGATAAATTACATTATCCATTAGAAAATACTCATTTTCTATTGACATTTTATAATTCGGAACACACGCTCCCATACCGCAAGTAAGCTGTCCGCCGTTACCTTCCAGCGAATGCTTGTATGTAAGAGAACACCCTAAAGGTAATGCTTTATATCCGTCAGTTATTGAATAAAATGAAAATGGTATTCCATATACATAATCTTCTATTATTATCTTATTTTTTTCTGCTGAAATTGATTCCAAAATATTTTTAGCTGTATTTAATGACGTTATTACGGTAGCGCTGTTGCTGTCATTAGTTTTTATTACAAATGGCATTTTTTGATTTTTTATGTAGTCATTTGCCAAATTTAATTTGTCAAATATCCCAAACTTTGGGGTTGGAACTCTTAGCTTATATAATATTTTTTTTGCAAGTGATTTATTGGAAACAAGCTCATTTGCTTTTGCGCTTGGAGCAAAGATAGGTTGTTTGTTTGCATTAAATACGGTTGCTATATCTGCATTAATTGACTTTTGTGATATTGCAACAGTCATATCTATGCCATTTTCAAGTACAAATTCCAAAAGTTCTTCCGGCTTATCTTCCCTAATATCTAAGCAAAATGCAAACTCTTTTATGGTATCACTTTCAGGTGTAACATATATTTCATATTTTTCTGATAACTTTTTTGCTAACGCATACTCTTTAGCACTGTTACCGACTATTAATATTTTTTTTCTCATAGCTCAATTATACCATACTATTTCTTGAATGACATATCGCAATAGCTATAGCATCCACCGTATCGTCAAGTTTCGGAAGATTATCGGTATCAAGCGCAATCTTAACCATTTGTTCGACTTCTTTTTTTTCTGCCCTGCCGTAACCTGTTAAAACCTGCTTAACTTCCATTGGTGTGTAACCATATACAGGAATATTATACTTCTCTAATACAGTAAGTATTACACCCCTTGCCTCCGCAACAGGAATTACTGTTTTTTGATTTTTGAAAAAGAACAGTTCTTCTACCGAGGCGCAATCAGGCTGGTATTTTTCAACAATTAGAGATAAATCATTATATATTTCCAATAATCTTTTTGAATCAGGTAAATCTTTATTTGTTTGAATTGAGCCTGAAGCATATAGAAGCGGTTTTTCACCTGTTATATCCACAATTCCATACCCGACAATTGCCATACCGGGGTCTATTCCCAAAATTCTCATAAACTAATTATACCAATATTAAAGGTTTATATCAACATCAGTAATTCATTCCTCAAAAGGAACTTTTTCTCTTTCTGCCTTTTTTGCATATTTGTGTATCAATACAGACGCAGTCAATGCTGTAAACGGTACGCATATTACGATTGCTATGCTGCCTATCAAAGCAGAGGCAACTTCCGTTACAACCTGATTAAGATTTGCAAATTTCATTAAATCAATGTTACCTGCAAGCAATACAAGAGGAAGCGAACCACCCAAATATACTAAAATCAAAGTGTTTGCCATAGTGCCTATAATATCTCTGCCGACATTCATGCCTGATATAAACAAATCTTTTACAGTTTGAGTATTATCAGTCAGATAAATCTCATTTATTGTACTTGAAATAGACATCGCAACATCCATTACGGCTCCTAATGTTGCAAGTACCATCATAGAAACTGTTAAGCCGACAAAATCAAGTTCCGGATGCTCTGAATACAAGAATGTTGAATTTTCACCGCTAAAACCGGTTAAATGAGCTGAATACATTGTAATAACTGATAAAAATCCTGCAAATAGCAGACTTAACAAGGCTCCTGCTGTAGCAGAAGTACTTTTTGCATTAAAACCGCCGACCAAATACATTGTAATCGCAGTTGATAAAACACATACTAATATTGATGCAATTATAGGATTTATTCCAAAGAGAACAAGCGGAGATAAACAATGGGTAATTAATATTATCGTTAACCCTATTGATACCAAGCTATATAAACCCTTTTTCTTTCCGACATAAATCAGTAGTCCGCAAAAAATTACCGAAAGCCAAAATAATGTTCCTGCACGTTGTATATCCTCTACCGAATACTCTAATCCGTCTCCGTTGTCTTCAACGTGCAATATTACCTTCACACCTTTTTTAAGCTTTATATCATAATATGGATTCCCCGTTAAAATATTTTCCAATTCTATAGTTTGCCCCTTAAAATCACCGGACAAAATTTTTACTGTTAAATCTTGTTTCGTTTGAGCATAATTTTCATTTGTATCAACATATTTTACGCTCTGCACAATACCTGTTTCCGACGGTAAAACTTTTGCATCATCCGCAAAGACAGGAAGCATAAAAATGACAGATAAAAATAACAAAATATATTTTTTTATATCCATATCGACACCACTAACCCTCATTTATTAATTTTAAAATAATGTTTGCTGTTCCGCAGGTGCTAGAAGTCCCAAATGCCTATATCCCTCGGGAGAAACTTTTCTTCCTCTCGGCGTTCTCTGAAGCAAGCCGGCTTGCAAAAGATAAGGCTCACACACATCCTCAATTGTTCTTACATCTTCGCTTAATGCAGCGGCAATTGTTTCAACACCGACAGGTCCGCCGTCATACTTATCTATAATTAAGCTTAATAACGCTCTATCGGTATTATCTAATCCGAATTCATCTATCTTAAGAATATCCAGCGAGTCATTTGCAACTTTTTCATTAATTTTTCCGTCATATTTAACAATGGCGAAATCTGAAACTCTCTTTACCAATCTGTTTGCAATTCTTGGCGTTCCTCTTGAACGTCTTGCAATAGCAGCAGCACCTTTGTCATCAATATCAATTTCTAAAATTTTAGCAGTTCGCTTAACTACCTGAGCCAATTCCTCAATTGTATAAAATTCTAATCTGTGTACCATCCCGAATCTGTCACGAAGCGGACTTGAAAGTTCTCCTGCCTTTGTTGTAGCTCCTATTAAGGTGAATTTAGGAAGCGGTACTCTTATTGTTTTTGCTGTTTGGCTCTTTCCCATTGTCATATCCAATGTAAAATCTTCCATTGCAGGATAAAGAATTTCTTCGGCAACTTTATTTAAGCGATGAATTTCATCTATAAAAAGTATTTCACCGCCTTTTAAAGACATCAAAATCCCGATAATATCTCTTGGCCTTTCTAAAGCAGGAGCAGACGTTATTTTAATATCAACACCCATTTGAGATGCAATTACACCTGCAATTGTAGTTTTACCTAACCCGGGAGGTCCGTAAAAAAGCATATGATCCAAAGGCTTTTCTCTTAGCTTAGCTGCCTCAAGTGTTATTTTTAAAGTCTCTTTTAAAGCACTCTGACCTATATATCCGTCAAAATCTTTCGGGCGGATACTGTTCTCAAAGGTATTATCATATTCAATGCTTTCGGACTTAATAACAGGATTCCTGTTGTTACGTCCGTTTTTTTGACTGCTACGGGGAAAACTTACCCCTCCCTCATTATCCGATATAATTGCCATAAAAGTATTATAGCATAAATTTAATACACTACAATTTACTACAATTTGTTAATAAAAAAAAGACGCTTTGTTAAAAAAACGTCCTTTTTTTTACAGAATAAATTATATTCTATATTTACAAATCCCTAACCAACAACATTGCAGGATTTATTGTTGTAATCATCATTTACCTCTCTTTATCAGCTAAAACTATATCAAGTTTAATGCAATACTCGGTGTTTGGTTAGCTGTTGCAAGAAGTGTTGCAGAAGCTTGCTGCAGAATCTGTGATTGTATATATTTAGAAGATTCATTAGCAACGTCAGTATCACGCAATGTTGATAATGATGATGTTAAATTTTGTGATTGAATATCTATCGCTGATATTGCAGATTCTACTCTGTTCTGTGCAGCACCTATTCTTGTTACACGTTTTGAGAGCTCATCAATTGCATTATCTATAAATCCTATCATTGCTGAAGCACCGTAATTATCGTTTTCATCAGCTAATAGTGTATATTTACCTTCACCGGATGTTGCAGGCGTATATTTTAAAGCACTGCAAGCGGCTGCCATTGCTCTTAAACCGTCTTGAGTATTTAATGCGGCAACGCTTCCGCCTGCTGCAGTTAATACCTCATTCAAAGTTTTTGTAACCATTGTCGGATCTCCCTTTGAATCACGACCGTATACAGTTACACTTCCGCCTCTGAATAGACTGCTTATTTGACCGCTTTTAAACAGTTCTACACCCAAATTAATAACACTGTCATTGTTGTTATACAAACCGACTTGAAGATTAATTCCGGCATTTGTCATTCCGACACCTTTATTTTTTGCATCATCGGAATCGTTGTACATCATAAGCTTTATACCATTAAATTCAGAATTCGCTGATACACGGTTAACCTCTTGCAATCTTGCATAAATTTCAGATTGAATAGCCTTTAATGACGTAGAACCGTAAGTTCCGTTTGCAGCTTGCTCGGTCAAATCTCTAATACGTTGTAAATGGTCTGTCAAAATACCGTAACTTTGTTCTGCGGTTGTCAACAAGTCAGCACCGGTTGATGCGTTATCAGTCGCAACATCAAGAGAACTTATATAAGTATCCCATTTGTCAGCAATTGAATATCCTGCAGCATTGTCCCCTGATTTGTTAATTTTGTAGCCTGTTGATAGTCTTTCTAACGACGTGTTTAATGAATTTGTCGCTTTCGTTAAATTGCGCTCGGCTACAATCGAGGCAATGTTTGTGTTGATTGTGAGTGTCATAGATTGATCTCCTTTCTCTCTTACGATACGTACTTTTAACCCCGTTTCCTTACGGGACTTTTTCTATGTTTCTCTCATTCTTTTATTGCTTATTGGCTTTAAAAAAAAGCACAGTTCTTCCCATGGCTGCATTTATATAAAATAATTGCAGTCTTATTAAGCCTTTATTTAAGGCTTCCTTCTCGGGTTTTGCCGTATTTTGCAATACAACACTAACCCAAATTATATTGGGATCTGCTCTCTAAACGGACTTTTTCTTAACTTTCCGTTTATTCTCTGTAATTGAATCTTATGCGCGAACACTTAATTCAATTATTTTTTTGAAATACTAAGCAAAAACAAAAATGTTTTTCAGTATCCTGCTTGCCTTTCCTTGTCAAGTCGTTGAATACTTCTTAATACTTCCGCTTGTAAACCATATCCGTTACGTGTCGGTATCCTTACCCCGAATACATTTACCCTTTTTTTAATAACCGGAGCTATCTTTTCACTACCCTGTGAAACTTTTTGTGCCCCTTTTTTGATAACCGGAGCTATCTTTCCACGACCTTGTGAAATTTATAGTGCCCTTTTTTTTAATAACCGGAGCTGTTCTTTCACTACCCTGTGAAATTTATAGTGCCCCTTTTTTTGATAACCGGAGCTATCTTTTCACGACCTTGTGAAATTTATAGTGCCCCTTTTGATTTGTGATATTTAAGATATATACTCTTTACAACTACATTATTGCAACAGTATGTAAAAAAAGTAAACCTTTTTGTCAAATTTTGTTACATATCTTAATAATTATGCTAAAAAAAGGCAATTTTTTTAAGTATTTGAACTTAATATATATAAGGAGAGAATACACGTGGGCAGAGTAGATAACAAAGAGAGTATACCAATATCAATTTCTAATCCGCAAGTTCAAACTAACAGAAATAGCGGTAAAACGTATTTGTATAATGGTTCATATCACTTTGTATTTGTTGACAGTGAAAATAACAGAGAGTATATTATTGTTCCTACAAAGGGCAAGTTGTACATTGATGAAATTGCCTTATTACAATTTAAAGATGAAAACAAAAGATTAAAAGACAAATATTTACAAAGTTTAAATGAAACACAAAAAGAACATGAGAAAGAAAAACTAAAATGGTATCAAAAATTTACACTGGAAAATGAAAAATATGACATGTTTAGAGAGATGAAAGAAAATGCTTTCAAAGGCATTCGTGCAATATTAAGTTTTACCGGCTGTAAAAGTATAAAAGAATTAATTGCATACGATAAAAGTCACTGCAGTGACTATTTTAATCAAGCTGACAGTTTAAACGAGCAGTATAGTCAATGCAGATCAGGAGAAATCGGTTCTCAATTTATGTCAGCTTGGTATGGCAGAATGTATGTTGATGCATCAAAAAATATTACAAACGACGCATTTAACAAAGCAATTGCGACCAAAATTTTTGAATCATAAATTCAACAACTATATATACCAATAGCATAATGAAAAAAATCATTTAACATACAATACTTTTAATGAAAAAAATAAGTAGGAGTATTGTATGAACATTTTATTTTTTGATTTAAGAGAATCTGAAAAGCCTTTTTTTGAACACAATAAATACAGTGATTTTGATATAAATTTTAAAGAAGAATCTTTGAACGAAAGAACAAAGCTATCTGATTATGAATATGAAAACACTTGCATATTATGTGTTTATCGTTCTTCTATACTCACAGAAAAAGTTTTAAAAAAATTTAAAAATTTAAGAATTATAGCGACAAGATCCCACGGTTTCACTCATATAGACATAGATTATTGTATCAAGCACAGAATAACGGTAATAAATACAGAGCAATACGGTGAGGAAGCTGTTGCTGAGTTTGCTCTTGGGGTAATAATTGATCTTACAAGAAAAATAAAATCAGCAATGATGGATATAAGAGATGGGAAAATTGATCCGAGAAAATATGAAGGAGAATTATTAAACAAAAAAACATTAGGCATAATCGGGTGCGGAAAAGTCGGGTTAAAACTTGCCAAAATAGCAAAACTATTTGATATGAAAGTTCTTGTATCCTCATACAAAGAGTCACCGCAATTTGAGAATGTATGTAACATAGTGCCGTTTAATACTTTGCTCGCTCAATCTGACATTATTTATCTCCATATGCCGTTTACAACGGAAAACTATAGAATAATCGGGGATGAAGAATTTAAGAAAATGAAAGACGGTGTTTATTTGGTAAACACCTCCAGCGTTGAGTTAATTGATTTGAAAGCTTTATACAAGAATTTGTTATCGAATAAAGTAAGCGGAGCAGGGTTAGACATTCTCGAAAGCGATTTTATAAAAGGGAAAACAAACATTTTTATGCCGGATTTAGGCGGAGAAACAATGAGTACAAAACAAAATTATAAAATAACAGAAAAACTCTTAGACATGCAAAATGTACTAATCACACCGCATTTAGCTTACAATACAAATGAGTACATAGAATACGTATTGGAATCAACATTTAATAATATAAGAAACAATATAAAAGGAATTTATTCAAACCGAGTTTGTTAAATTTTTCATAAAGAAAATTTTTCATAAAGAAAAGCAAGGAACGAGTCCTTGCTCCTTGCTTTATGAAATGTATATACATTTTTGTGTTGTTCAAACAGGGTTCGGTAATCCCCATTGTTCCGCTTCAGTCTACCCTTTCCCTCTATAGCAGGTTTAATGCTATACTTGGTGTTTGGTTTGCAGTTGCAAGTAGTGTTGCTGAAGCTTGTTGCAGAATTTGTGCTTTTATATAGTTTGAAGACTCTTTAGCTACGTCAGCATCTCTAAGTGTTGACAAAGAAGACATAATGTTTTCTGACTGAACACCTATTGATTCTATAGCAGACTCAATTCTGTTTTGAGCGGCACCTAATGTTGTTACTCTGTCCGAGATTTTGTTAATTACATCATCAATATATGTTAACATTGATGCAGGTGTAGTTCCGTCAGTCAGTCCTGCGCAGTCGCTTGCGAGCTTGTCACGTCTTGCTGCATCTACTGAGCTGAATGAACCTTTTGCAGTTACAGCAGTTTTTAAGTTATATGCTGCAATATTTTGTCCGTTTACAGTTTTTGCATCCGATACAAATAACGAAGCTACATCACCTTTTTCAAAAAGTTTATCAGCCAGAACGATTTGTGATTTATCTGCATTTCCGTCAGTACCTACCTGAATGTTAATATCTGACATAGAACCGTTCATCATATATTGTCCGCTGAATTCGCAGTTTGCTGCTATTCTGTCAATTTCTTCAAGTCTTGCTACAATTTCTGACTTAATAGCTTTTAATGATTGTTCACCATATGTTCCGTTTGCTGCTTGTTCTGTCAAATCTCTTACACGTTGTACGTGTGATGATACTAATTGATAGTGATCTTCAAGAGTAGACAACATATCTGCACCTGTTGCTGCGTTATCTGCTGCTATATCAAGTGAACCGAGTTGTGTATCCCAATTTCTTGCGATTGAATAACCGGCTGCGTTATCTGATGCGTGGTTAATCTTGTAACCGGTCGTCATTCTTTCTATAGCTTGGTTTAATTGATTTGTTGATTTTGCTAAGTTCGCCTGCACTATTTGAGACGAAAGGTTTGTATTAATAGTAAGTGCCATTTCGATGCTCCTTTCCGGCAATTAAATCCTTTTTCATTTACTTACTTAGGTTAAATTTAGCGTAGTTCACCTATCAGAGAGTAAGGTTTGTATAAGCAGATACAAATCCCCTGCTCTATGACAATAAATCAGCTATTAAAACGACTTATTATAGTAAGTTCAATGCAATACTTGGTGTTTGGTTTGCAGTTGCAAGTAATGTTGCAGATGCTTGTTGAAGAATTTGTGCCTTAATGTAGTTAGAAGATTCTTCA
>CADBXV010000025.1 GCA_902798645.1 uncultured bacterium | reverse complement strand
CAATCAATAACGACATAAATACAAATAATATGTCTAATTTAAATTTATCAAATGCTCGTTATATCTGTTACAAATAATCATCTAGAGTGTTAGTTTACAATAGTTTAACAAGTGTTCTTCGTCTTATACCTTTTTTCAGGACTTTTGGTCGGAAGGGGTAAATAATTTTAGTTGGCAAGATAGCTAATTTTAGTAAATTATAGTGATTTTGTAAGGTCGGAATTTGATAGAATCAAAAAGTCCGAAATGTCCGATTTTGGTAACAAAAATGTCCGCAAAAAGATTTTTAAAGAGTAAATATTTGGCTCAAATATAGACAAAATTTAAATCATACAAAAAGACAACTATGGGTAATTTGAAAAATTTATTTCTAAAAATAGGTCGGGCTTTAGCCCGACACATATTTTATAAGTTTTTGACGGGTTAAAACCCGTCCTATTTACTGGACATAGTAAATTATTAATTCAAAATCCTATTGTAAATTTCAATAATTGCATCGTTTATGTCTATAAAAATAACTTTTTCAAAGCAATCGTTTTTGATAATAAATTCTCTAACTGTATCAGTTGCTATATTACAGGCTTCTTCTAACGGGAAACGATAAACTCCGCAGGAGATAGCAGGGAATGCGATTGTTTTAATTCCGTTTTCTTTCGCTAGAGTTAGAGCCGTTTCATAACAGGATTTTAATTTTTCTCTTTCGTTATATTTACCCCCATGCCAGACTGGACCGACCGTGTGAATTACAAATTTTGCAGGCAAATTATAACCTTTTGTAATTTTTGACTGCCCTGTTCCACAACCGTTTAAAGTTCTGCATTCTTCCAAAAGTTCAGGTCCTGCGGCACGATGAATTGCACCGTCTACTCCGCCGCCACCTAATAAACTTGTATTTGCGGCATTGACTATTGCATCAACATTCAACTTTGTTATATCACATTTTAAAACTTCAATTTGGGTCATAAACTCACAATCTCCTAACACCAATTATAGCACTGATTTTGAGATTTGACTTACATTTTTTTACACGAAAAATTGAGCAAATCTTACACTTTTTTACAGGAAAGTTCAAAGCAAAATTACATTTTTTTACAGGAAACAATCTATATACCGTCAAGAATATCGATTTTATGAGTATAATCATGCGATAGCGCGAAATCGAATCTGTTTAAAAAATCATCAAAGCAGGTATATCCTATGTTTTTACATATAACATTTAGAGGAATATTGTGTTTTACCGATAAATAAACATGCGTATTTATAAGCGTATCATAGTTTGGTACATTAACCTTTAAAAACACACGCCCTTTTTGTTTGGGAATTTTATTAAACAAAATATCAGGAATATAGAGTATCCTGTCCAGATTTTCTTTGTGGTGATGGTTATAAATTGTATATTTTGAACTGCGAATTAGAACAGTTTGTTCGTCATAGTTTATATCGCTAAAATCAAGATTATACAACTCCATAGGTGTTATCCCTAAACACAAAATCCAAAGTTGCTGCGAATATTTTTCGGTTATTTTATTAATTTCATCTTTTGTTAAAATCTTATGTTTCTTATATTTCTGGGGAGTTGAAAAGTTTAAGTTGAATTTATTTTTATCGGAATATTTTTTAATAATAATTTCCAGTTCTTTTGAATAAATTATCAAATATTTTCTTGAGTAACCTTCTGAAATTTTTTTATTTTGGAAGCTAAAAACAACATTCTGTGTGATTTCAGAAAACTTGTAATTCTTAAAAAACGGAATTATATGCAACCTTAGTATCAATTGTAGCTATATATTTTCATATGTATAAAATATTGTTGAATTTCTCGAAACTGCAAAAATTTCTCCTATATGATTTTGTCCGTTAACCATTGATACTGCGTCGTATTCGTTTACATAGTTGACTACATTATGGTACAAAACCAAAAGCAAAATATGCATATAATTATTTTGCAAACATTTGGCGAATATAATTTTCTGCCTAATATTTACACCTTTTATCTTTAATAGTTAGTAGTGTACATTTAAATGCACGATTAATTAAAACTCAATATAAAATGATGTAATTTTTGTATATATTATGTTCGTGCGTTAAAACGCACGCTACTTTCTTTTTTTATAACATGTTCGACCCTCACTCGAAATTCTAAGTTTCGGAATTAAAATGAATATCATTCCTCAACTTGAATTTCTTCCCTCTCCCGATTGAGAGGGGAATTGCTGACTGTTACAATTACGCTTTTTGTTTGTTTTCTTTCTTCAACAATATTATACAAATGCCCAGTGATATCAAAGCGGATAAAATCCAGAAGTTTATTGCACTGTTCCAAGAGAATTTATCTATGATATAGCCTGTTCCGACACCTGAGAGAATTGAACCGATATAACCGAACATTCCGCAGAATCCTGTTACTGCTGATGCAACTTTCTTAGAGCTTGATTCAACTGCTGATAAACCTCCGATTAAAACCTGAGGACCGCAAGTGAACACACCAATAGCGGAAACATAAACATAATCCATAAACGGGAATTGATTTACCTTGAACAAATATATGCAAATTGCAAGAAGTGTTAAACAAATAATATTAACAGGAGCTCTTTTACCGCCAAACAGTTTATCAGATACAAAACCAGCACCAATTGTTCCAAGTACACCGACAAGCGGCAAGAAACTAATTATTTTTGCAGCTTCCGATATTGTATAATGCTTCATATCAACCTGATACATTACAAGCCAATCAATCGTTCCGTATCTTACAACGTAAACAAATATGTAAGCTATTGCAAGCAGCCAAACTGTTGGGTTTTTGATAATGTATTTTTTGAAAATATCAGAATAAGTAACATTATCTTCATCTGTTTTTTCTTTTTCAGGCTCAACATAGTTAGGATCTTTGTATTTTTCAATATCAGGGAGTCCGATACTAACCGGTTTATCCTGTAAATTCTTATAGAAGAAGAAACAGAAGATTATTGCAAAGCAAGCAGGAACATAGAATACTGATTCCCAGCCGTAGTGAGTAATTAAGTACCCTGAAAGAATCATACTTATATAAGTTCCGACTTCGTGAGACGATGACCAAAGCGACCATTTTACACCACGTTCTTTGTTTGCAAACCAATAAGAAAGATTTTTAGCAATCGGAGGGAATCCCATTGACTGGAACCAGCCGTTTACACCCCAGAAAAATGCCAACAAAAACAAAAGAACTGAGAAACCGCCAAAGGTTAGATGCGGTGATACAAAATGTGCACATATTATAAATAGTATGTTTACCAGAGCAGATATAAAAAGAGCTGTCGGTAAAATTCTCTTTGCATTTGTGTTATCAGCAATTATACCGTTAATGAATTTTCCTGCAGCATAAGAAAAATACAAAGAGCTGCCTAACAAACCGAGTTCAAGCTTGCTATACCCCAAAGCCTCTTGTATTGCAGGAAGTGCAACTGATATATTCTTACGGCAAGTATAAAAAATGATATACCCGAAGAACATTGATAAGAATATTCTCATTCTCCACATTGCGTAAGTTTTATCAATAACTGCTGAATCAGTAATCGGTATTGCCGGAGTCGGCTCTTTATAAAAATTCTTTATCCAATTAAAAATACTCATACTTCTCATTCCCTCGTATAATGTTGTCTTATGAACTTGCGGAAAAAGTCCCAGAGTCCCTCGCTTGAGATTCTTCGCCTTGTATGGATAAATTGCTCAGAATGACATGTGCGCATATTTTTGAATAGTTCGTCTTTCTGAGGCAACAACTCAAATAAGCCGAAGAATCTACAAAAAAGACTTTTTAATAGACTCTTATTATATTATCTCACAAACAAGATATATTAATCATCATCTTCTTCAATTTCATCGTCGCTGTCTTTAGCGTACCTTTTTAAATAGCTAAGGTTGCTAACTTTTTTAATATTATCAATATCTGTCATGTCATAGATAGGATCAAGTTTTGATGGTTTGCCGTATGTTTCTCCTTCATATAATTTCGGTTTTACAAGTCCCCATTCTTGGAATTTTTCACTGGCAGGCATTGAGAAGTACGGAGCAATAAATCTCTTGATAAAGTACTGACAAATGATTACTGACAGCAATGCAACAGAGCCTTTAACCAATCCTTCTTTATGTTTGATTAGTTTCATAACAGCTTTGTTATCTGTACTTTTCAGTCTTTCATCAAGATTGTTGAAGAAGTGTTTCATTAATTTTGAGTCTGAAACTTTTGTCATTAAGCTTTCTATCGGTTTAATTGCAAGAAGCTGTAATGCAATATTTATAACACCGTTTGCTAAGTCATAGTTTGCTACATCGGCTCTTTTATCAGGAGTATATTTTTTATTGCTTCTTGCTGTCGATGTATACATTACACAACCGACAACGTCCTTTGCAATAAGTGATGTTGCAATTTTTGCGGTTGGTGAAAGCTCAACCATGCTTTTCCAAATTTTGTTTACCATAGTCATGCGCTCACCTCAACTTTCTTGTCGGCTGAAGCTTTACGAGCGTGCCATTTGTCTTTTGTATTATCTATGAAATCCGCAAACTTTGGATGTAGCCAGTTTAGAGCAACACAGCTTACTGCTACCATAAACAAGTTTGTTACAAGAGTTAACCAGAAAATTTTGTTTGCATACAATTTTTGTGATTTTCCGATTCTATTTTCAATGAATTTTCTCAATTTTGCTTTATTATCGTTGAATATATCAGGTGTCTTGCCTTCCTGAATTTCTTGTTTGATAATTAAAAGACCTTTATTTTGAGCCAATTCCTTTATTTGATTATTTAATGTATTTAACTTTTTATTGCTGAATCCCATTGTTTCGATAAATTTATCAAACCAATTTAGTTTTGCATTTTCTTTTAAACTTGCAAACTCTTCTTTAAATCTTTGTTTTGCAAGTTTTTGATAACTTTCTGTTACTAAATCTGTATCTTTGATATCATAATGTTTGTTTGACAGCTCTTGTACCTTTATATCTATAAGTTTTTCTTGTTTTGCATCAGCCATCTTTTCTGCTATAAATTTATTTCTGCGGCTTTTTTTACCCGCCAGCTTATCAAGTTCTTCTTCACTTACATCAATGCCGACTTCTTTATATTCCTGTTTAATTTGATTCTTTAATTCTTTAGTAATTGTTTTTTCGTCATTAGCAAGCTTAAGTTCCTCTGCCCATGCTTCCTTTAGTTCGGAACTCGCACCTTTGTCCAAAGCATTTCTTGCACGTTTTTTCAAATATTTTTTATCCGGAATAAGATGTCCTAATATATCGTCGTCAAAGAATTTTATATTTTTTTGATAAGCAAGTTTATTAAGTCCCATTGCAATACCGATTGTTGTCGGGACTTGGAATGCAAATGCCAAGAATGCTGAAACAGGTTGTCTTAATGCTTGGAAGAATTTTTTATCCTTATCAGCTTTTTGATCTTGTTCTTGAGCGCTCTTTTTCTTTGGGCTGCACATGATTGCAAAAGGAGCAATTCCACCTGTTCCAATCATTGCAATAAGAGCGTTTGTCATCTCGCTTGGTTCTTTCATGTAGTTGGAAAGGTTGCGGAACTTGAACCAAAACTGTTTACTGAGATTTCCCCTAAAAGCAACAGAATTAGAGTTGTTATTAGCATTATTTGAAGCATATGACATCGCTGTTCTCTTTTTGTTTACAGAGAACGCAGCTATCTCATTCTTTTCGGGATACACACCGTTGTTTACGCTATTTACTTTCATAACCGTTCTTCAATCTTTTTCAATACACACCGAGTGGGATATCTTCCTATTTATATAAAAACACAAAAAAAGGCAGAAATTGCTTTTTTTCTTCATACTTTGTTAAGTAATGTAAAATATGACAAATATAATGGTTTAAAGTGTTGAAACTACACCGGCTATTCTTTTCTCATATCGACCAGCACCGTAACGGTATGCTTTATCAATCCGGCAGACCATCTTAAAATAAGTATTCCTCCAAGTATTCCGATAAGAGGATCAAATATAATTAAGTTAAAATATTTTCCTGCAAAAAGAGCAATAATAGCAAGAATTGAGGTAAGAGCATCTGCTAATATGTGATAGTATGCTGCTTTAAAATTATAGTCTTCATGCTCGCTTTTATGTTCTTCTGAATATTCCATGACAAATATGCAAATCGAATTTACAATAAGACCTATGACTGCAACTAAAATTGCTTCATTAAATTGTATTTGTACCGGTTTGATTATGCGTAGAATTGCTTCTGAAATAATCCATAAACCTGTAAACCCTAAAAATAAAGAGCTTGTGTATGCTGTAAGAGTACCGATTTTATCTGTCCCTGAAGGAAAAAGCGGTGAATTTTTAAATTTACGAATAAGCACATAAGCAATAAAAGTTAAAAACAGTGCAAAAGCGTGAGTACCCATGTGAAATCCGTCAGCCAGAAGCGCCATTGAATGTGTCATATATCCGAATGCTATTTCTGCGAACATTGTTACTACGGTTAATATTATTACTATTAATGTCTTTTTTTCGTTATTGTTTGTTAGTGTGTGCATGTCTTTTGTTAATTTATATAAACTACATGGTAATTATATAACAAAATAAAAAGGTCGATGTTAAAATTTAACATCGACCGTTTTATAAAGAAACAAATCTTATTTGCTTAATAAAGATTTGAAAGCTTTACCTGCTGAGAATGAAGGAACATTCTTAGCAGCAATTTTTATAGTTTTACCTGTTTGTGGGTTACGACCATTTCTTGCAGCTCTGTGCTTAGAAGCGAAAGTACCAAAACCAACTAAAGTAACTTTTTCACCTTTTTTTACTGATTTTTCAATAGCTTCTATAGTAGCTGATAAAACTAAACCGGCATCTTTTTTAGAAACTTTTGCTTTTTTTGAAATTTCTGCGATTAATTCTTCTCTGTTCATTAGAGTTCTCCTTTCCTATTACAGCTATTATTATATATGCAATTCCCATGCTTTGTAAATAGCTAAATATTTTATCTTCGGATATTAACCTTGTAATTTGAATACACCTTTTTTGCATCCACAAATCGGGCAGATGTAATCTTCAGGCTCTTTATCTAAGTCGCCGACATATTCAAACCCACAGACAGAGCATACATAAACAGGTTTATTTGAATTGTCTTCATCTTTTTTCGGAGCGTATTTATCAATGATGGCTTTTGTAACTTCGCCATGATGTTTTTCTTGAATCGCAAATTCTCTAACTTGTTCAACAGCTTCTTTACTAACACCTATCTCAGCCAGTTTATCCGCAAGTTGATTTACATTATTTTCACCTTTGTATTCGGCTTTTGATAAACCTTTTACCATTTGCCAAAATGTTTTTTCATCACTCGGATATCTGCCGTTTAGCATAGCATAAAATGCTCCATGATTTGTTTCTTGATTCCCAAGTTCAATAAATTCTTTTGCTACATCATTAAGTCCGAATTGTTCTGCAACTTTGGCTAATGCATAATACATTGCTCCGCCAACAGCCTCACCTTGCGCTAACTGCGCAATTTGTTTTTCTAATTCTGTTCCCTTTGTTTGTCCAAATACACTCATATCTTTTCCTTTTTTAATTGTTTATTGTGATGTTTTTTATCTCATGCTTGTTGTATTATTATCTTAAATTGATGAATAAAAATCAAGTAATAAAGGAATTTTATATGAAGAATGTAATCGTTTTGAATGCAAGTCCGAGAAAAAATTTTAACACTGCTAAATTACTTAAAGAAGCTCAAAAAGGAGCAGAATCCGTTGGTGCGAAAGCAGAATATTTTAATCTTTATGATTACAATTTTTTAGGGTGCAGGAGTTGTTTTGCGTGTCAAAGAAAGGGAAGTATAACTGAAGGCATATGTGCTATTAAAGATGATATAAAACCGTTGCTTGAAAAATGCTTGGAATCTGATGCAATAATTATAGGAAGTCCGGTATATTTTTCATATCCGACAGGTGTGTTTAGAAGTTTTATGGAAAGATTGCTATTCCCTAACCATACTTATATGGTTGATAAGGAAAACGGTGGGTTGAAACGAAGGTTAGATAAAACAATTCCTACAGGAATTATTTTTACCATGAATTGTCCGGAGGGATTGGCAAGTCAGATAAATTATCCAACTATACTGGGCGAAAATGTAAATACTTTTAACCATATTATGGGTTATGCAGAGTGTTTATACGCATATGATACTTATCAATTTGCTGACTATTCAAAATATAATTGTGATTTGTTTGATGAAAACTTAAAGGCAAAAGCGCGTGATGAGCAGTTTCCAAAAGACTTACAAAGAGCATTTAATATGGGTGTAGGATTAATGAGTAAAGACTAAGATAAAATTATAAGCAGCTATTTTATAAAATATCTCTACAGACTAAAATAATCTGTAATAACCTTTTTTATCTTCAATATTTTCATCCATAATAGAAATTTCTCCCTCATCTACAATTCCATTACGATTCTTATCATAAGCACATTGATTTCCTATCCTAACAGTATCGAATATGTTATTATTCTTTAATGTAGATAAATTGGTATCATATTTATATTTATAGCATTCAAAGACATCATAAAAATCGTAAGATTGATTCATTTTTTCAACATAAAATTCTCTTGCGATAAAAGGCTTTGTTTTATCTGTAGTTTTATCCATCTGTCTGTATGTAGCAATACAGCTATCTTTTGATTGCCATATAACTGTTTTTTTATTACTTCCTAGCTCCTGATTTGTTGTTTTATCAAACTTTAATTCTTTCGCATCCCATTCTTCAGTAAGTGTTTCTACTGTAGGGAAGTGCATTCCCATTTCAATTAAGGTCGTGGATGACGTAATATATTTTATAGGTTCCATATAATCTCCTCGTATAATTAATTCTATATTTATATAAAGAAAATTTTTTATCTATTTAACAAATACATGTTACGAAATGTTAATATATACTTTTGTTTTTCAAATTATTACTTCACAAATTCTCAGTGATAGCAAGTTATGTATGGTGGGTAAAGTTTCATTATGGAGCTTAGCCAAAAATCTAAGAGTGCGTACCCACCAAAAATTTAATGGTGGAAATGTGCGTAAATTTTGCAAAAGAACAGTCGGTTTGAGAAGAAAGAACAGAGAATTTGACGATTTTTAAAAGTAGGGTAGACTTCAGTCTACCGAATATCTTGAAAAGGTTGACTAAAGTCAACCCTACTTTTGAGTGCAAATTTGTGCAAAAGTGTGCAAGAATAGTGCAAAAAACGAGTAAAAAAGTGCAAAGAAAGTGACTTTTCGAGCAGTTTAAATCAACTTCTTTCCGACCTTGAAATGTCATTCCGAACTTGTTTCGGAATCTTACCAACTTAGCGTGTTTACTAAATTCTGGCAAGACCCTGAAACGAGTTCAGGGTGACAACACGCTTATTTCTTTCCAACCAAATGTCCTGTGTAAAAGAACAACTAGTTTGAGTCTTTTGTACGATTAGTTTGAGAAATACGAAAAGTTTTTTGTAAAAGTTTTGTAATGTTTAGGCAATTTTTGGAGAGAAAAATACTTTATATAAATGTAAGATATTTTATAAGGGGAAAATAATGGGATATTTAACAGTTGGCAAATCCGTTGTCGGAATAATTGAAAGAAATTTACCAAAAGCAAGAATTTTTGCAAAAGCAGAAAATCCAATGCAAGTAATCGGGCAAGATGTAAAATCACTTTTAAAATCATTACCTCAAGATATACAAGGGGAAGCTAAAATGAATTGCTTTAAAAACTTTATGATAGCTTCTATGGCAAAAACTAAAGGCAGTATTGGATTGGATAAAAAGGCAGATTTGCTTACAAATTTATCAAGTAAATATAGCAAACGAGAATTAAGTGAAATCGCTAAAGCTGACACACCTGAAGCACTAAGTGATGCACTTAAAGGTTTTATGGAAAAAGTAGAAATGGACTTACCGGAAGTTTATACAAAATGGCTCTGTTTGCCTTCATTTACACCCAAAATCGCTCAAAAAGGATTTGGTAATTTAAGAAAACATATTTTATCAAGTATGCAAGGAAAATGTAGTCAAGAGGAATTTTTACTATTAGCAAGTGCAAAAAATGAAATTGAGTTAACAAAGGCATTTCAAACTGTTTCAAAAAATATACAAAATGCAAAATTTAAACAAGGTGTACCTATTGAAGTGGAGCAGGCAATGTATGATTTTACTAGAAGAAGAAATGATACTTTCTTAGATATATATAAAGCAATAAAAGTTGAACCAACAAATCCGAAAGTTGCAGAAATTGAAAATACTTTACGCACAAAGTATGGTATAAAATTTGTTGATTTAGCAAATAATGAAGAACGTGCAAACCAAATCTTACAAGCAGTTGAGCTAAATGTTTCACAAGGTAGAAAAATTCCGGATAATATAATTGTTTCAAAATTGTTAGAAGATTCTGGTGAAGCTCTGCTACATAGTAATTTACAATCCACAGTACTGATTGAACAAAGCTCTGGTATGGATTTATTACAATCATTAATGCAAGTTGATGCTGAACATTGTGCAAATCCTCAATTAAAAAATTTTTATAATAAGGTTACAGAAGCTATTGGAGAGATGGCAAAAACTCGTTTATCAACAGAACACCCATTACATACAGTAATACATGAATTTAATCATTTAGGACAAAATCAACTATTAGCAGCTCGTTTTAGAAGAATCCCAAATGAATTTGAATCTACTTACAAGGGTTTATCAGATTATGCAGCTAAAGGAATTGTTGGAGAAATCGAAGCCGAATTACTGACTAAACAACAACTTGCAAAGTTAACGGCTGATGAAGGTAGATTATTAGAATATTTAAGCTAATAAAATACTTAATTTTATCAAAGCATTAAAAATATTTTTACATTATTTCTCAAAACGGACTTTTCCGTTTTTCTCAAACTACCCGCAAATCTCAAACTAAATGCACTTTTCAGCTATTACTTAATTTGAAGTGCGAAACAATGGCGAAAAAATAGTCCGCTACAAGTCCTGTTAAGTCCAGTTTGAGCCGACTAAAATCACAATGTTTCCGACCGCTAAAATATAATGTTTATGGGGGTTATGGCTAAAAATCTCTAAGTACCTGCACGGCTCAAAATGGACTTAAATATACATCCTGTTAAAAGGTACAGAGTACACTACTCAAAAAAATACAAATACACTATGCTTTAAAAATTCCAAAAAAAATGCGCTTGGTGGGAGTCGAACCCACGGCAGACGCGGTTTAGGAAACCGCCGCTCTATCCTACTGAGCTACAAACGCATTTCTATATTTATTTATCTACAGTATATCACAAAGTTGTAATTAGCTTTTAAAAATGTTAAAATTTACATTAAGATGAGAAAGCATACAAAAAATCTCTTGGCGATATTACCTGTAAGCATTGGAGGTAGGCTTACTACAAGCAGTCTGATTTCAGGATTTGTACAAAATGATTGTAATGTCACTGTGTATGATGAGCTGTTTGACAACAACCTTTCCGAAGTTCTGAATAAAAACTATGATTATATTGCTGGATATGATTTTTCCGGACTTAAAATAAAAATTGACAACGGTTTAACAATGCCATCTATTAACTACTTTTCTGATGATATAAGAAGTACAACTTCAGGAAAAGAGTGGGCTAAATATTTACCGTTTTTGAATGACGAAGATAATTATACTTTTTATTGGGATAAGCAGTTGACAGATTGTGAAAATTTTAAAAATATTCATTATTTACCTCATTTTGTTAATTTCGATATTTATAAAGATATGGGTACAGAACCTGAATTCGATATAATGTTCGCCGGAAGGCTTGATACAGACTATAGGCTGAGTTTTTTTGAAGAACTTGTTATGAAACTGCCAAGCCTTAAAGTTGCATGGTATGCTATAGACCGGCACTATAAAGATGCAAGAAATCGTGCGCAATATCCTGAAATATTAGATTTATGTTATATGGGATTTATTGATAATGAACTTGACATGGCTAAAGCAATTAATAATACGAAAATTGCTTTTAATATGCATTCTCAAGGCTTATCATCGCTAAATTACAGAACTTTTCAAACTGCAGCGTGCAAAAGATTAATGATTAGTGATTATCGTGATGAACTTTCCCTTTTTGAAGGTTATATGCCATATTATGAAGACATGACAGATTTAATTTTTAAAATAGAAAATTATTTGGAAGATAAAGATGCATATAATATGATTACTGAAAAGTGTTACCAAATAGCTTATCAGGGACATAATTCAAAAGATAGTGTCGGATATCTTTTAAGTTTAATAAAATAGTTTGAGAAACATTCTTATTTAATATATATTTGATTATAATAAGAGTTTTATACGGAGAAAAAATGACAAAGGGGTTGTTTATAACATTTGAAGGAGCAGATGGCTGTGGCAAAACCACACAAATAGAGCTTTTAGACAAGTACTTAAAAGAAAACGGAAAACAAACTTTATTGACTCGTGAACCTGGGGCAAAGGGTTTGGGAACAAAATTAAGAGAGATTCTTTTAAATTATGACGGAGAAGTTTCTCCGCAGTGTGAATCCTTTTTATTTTTAGCAGACAGAGCTCAACATATTGATTGCATAATTAGACCTGCCTTACAGGAAGGAAAGGTTGTTTTATGTGACCGTCATACTGATTCAACTGTGGCATATCAAGGATATGGCAGAGGTTTGGATTTGGATAGAATTAATATGCTTAACGATATTGCAACAGGAGGTTTAAAGCCGGATTTAACAATTGTTTTTGATGTCGATGTTGAAACTTCAATGCAACGAGTTGGCAAAGAAAAAGATCGGATGGAATCAGCCGGGATGGAATTTTTTAATAAAGTGCGCCAAGGATATTTAGAAATAGCAAAAAAAGAACCTGAAAGAGTTAAAGTAATAAATTCTTCCGATACAATAGAGAATATACATAAACAGGTTATGGAGTTAATCAAAGAATTATGAATATAGAAGAATTAAGGACACGTGTAGTTAAAAATAAGGAGTGTCTTTGACTGGGATAAATTAAATCAAGAACAAACAGAATTGGAATCAAAACTCCAAAGCCCTGAGGTTTGGTCTAATCAGAATTTAGCTAATGAACTCGGACAAAAAGTTCGAGAGATTAAAGATACAGTAGAAAAATTTACACGCTGGGAAAGTGTTTTGGCAGATGCTCAAACTGCTTATGATATAAGTGACGAAGAACTTATTTCCGAAAGCGAGAACCAACTTGCTATATTAGAAAAAGAGCTGGACAGTTATGATATACAGAAAATGTTGTCAGGAGAATATGATGAAGCAGATGCATTTTTAACAATTAATGCAGGTGCAGGCGGTACTGATGCACAGGATTGGGCAAGTTTGTTGTTAAGAATGTATATTCGCTGGGCAGAGTCAAAAGGTTGGAAGGTTGAACTTGTTGATAAATCTGATGGTGAAGAAGCCGGAATTAAGTCATCAACTGTAAAAATATCAGGCAAATATGCGTATGGTTATGCAAAAGCTGAAAAAGGTGTCCACAGATTGGTAAGAATTTCTCCTTTTAATGCAAATGGAAAAAGACAAACCAGTTTTGCTTCTTGTGAAGTATCTCCAATTATACCTGACTACGAAAAAACAATTAAAATTCCGCCCGATGATTTGGAAGTTGATACAATGCGTTCCGGAGGTGCCGGCGGACAGAATGTAAACAAGGTAGAAACAGCTGTTAGGATTTTGCATAAGCCGACAGGGATTGTTGTGAAGTGTCAGCAAGAGCGTTCTCAGCTGCAAAATAAGGAGAATGCGATGCAAATGCTTGCATCTAAACTTCTTGAATTAAGACAGAGAGAGCATGAAAAGAAATTGGCGGAACTAAAAGGAGAGAATTTTGATATAAATTTTGGCTCACAAATTCGCTCTTATGTATTTCATCCGTATAAAATGGTAAAAGATCACAGAACCGGATATGAAGTGGGTAATGTAGATGCTGTTATGGATGGCGATATAGATGGATTTATTGAAACATATTTAAAAGAAAAATCTTAATTTTCTAAAACAGCTTGAAAAATAATTATGTTTAGGATAAATTATTTATATTAAGCGGACGTAGCTCAGTTGGTAGAGTATCTGCCTTCCAAGCAGACTGTCGCGAGTTCGAGTCTCGTCGTCCGCTCCATTTTAAGAAAGACCTTTGAGGGTCTTTTTTTTGCGGACTCCTCGACTACGTCTCTTCCTCCATTGGCTTATATATACTTTGGTTATCGAATTTAACACTTCACGAAAAACAGTACATTTAGTACTGTTTTTCTGCTCGCCAACGGAGTCCTTGCTCCATAAAGAAGAGGCTTTTCGGAGTCTCTTTTTTATTTTATATTTACCCCTGTCCATTCTGTGTCTGTAGTAAGACAATCAGTTTGAAAGGAACGGTTAATTTGATAGTTTTTTGCAAAGCCCGCTCGTTGTAGGGCTTTTGGCGGTCGAAAGCAGGTTGATTTAAAAAATATCAAACTAATCTTTCTTGCACTTTATCTGCATTTTAACTGCTCGCACTTTCACTTTATTTTCAATACTTTTCGGCAGTTTGATAGTTTACGGTTAGTTTGATATTTTACGGCGATGTGAAAATAAAAAAATCATTTTTCATTATCAATAAAAAACGCATTTAATAAATCTGCGTTATCTCTTAAATTTTTAATTACAGGTGCGAGGTTATAACATTCTTCTATTTCAGGTTGATTACCAACAAAGCGGATTGTCGGCAGAGGGCTAAAGCGTGAGCGTGCCCGTTTAACGCCGACAACCAAGCAGTAATCAACAATGACAGCGATATTATACACATCCTCTGCCCACTTGCTAATCTGCTTAAATTCTTTTTCCGTAATATTGTATCCTGCTTCTTCCATAATCCCCTCCTAATACCAGAAAACACAATACACGAAAGAAGTTAGAAAGCCATAAAGCAGGAAAAGTTTTACAATAGAATATAATTTATTTTAAATATTTATCTAGTATTGCTTGAATTTGTTCTCTGACCGTGTCAGGACTTTCAATTTTTGCATCCGTTGAATAGAAATAGGAATCTAATTCCTCTATAATAATATCTTGATTTTCAGGTACTGGAATCATTAAATTTTGCATATTAGGTTTATTAAGACTTGGTTGTCCTGCTCTTTTTGATATAATCTTTAATATATCATGACACTCAGAAGCATATAATAAATAAAACAAGTACTTTTGTTTTAATTCTTTTTCTACATTGGTACGTATTATGAATACATGTTCGTTTACCATACTTTCAGAATATTCATAATCGTCTTCTACGAATGCAACTTTTCCGGTTTGAGCACCATCTTTACAAATTAAAATATCATGTTTTTTTATAAGTCCTTGCGTGCATTTTTTATAATAACTTTCATCTACATATCGCATTTTGCTGTATATGATATTCCCTTTTAATCCAATATGTGTGCCTCCTAAAGAAGGGATGCCTATTTTCAATTTTTTTGTACCCATTTTGCTTTCTCTTGAGCCACTTTCCAATGTAGAAAGATATTGACCTAATTGTTTAAGGTCGTATTTACTTTTATAATGTACTTCTTGAGTGCGATATGTTGATATTTGCAAAGTAAATTTTTCTGTTCTAAAGTTAATTAATTCTGATAATCTGCATATATCGATATGGTTATATAATGGATGCTCTTTATTTAATTTAATATTTTCTATATCCTCATAATTTAGAATATTGATGTAATTTTTATACATATAACTATTTAATTTTGTTTCATTGAGTTTGTTTTTAATATCAAACAAGTCGGAGTCGGGATATACATTTATTCCTTCATATCCACTTCTATCACTAAATTCATATCCAAGAAATTCCTTTTCTATGGTTTTTTCTCCAGAATTTGATAGAATAACGTGATTATTACAGCTTAGAATATAGAACTCTATTTTTTCTTTTTCTACATCTTTAATTTCATTATCTGATTTTACCCATTCTTTATATTCGCTAAAAGTCTTATCAGGATATATTTCTTCAATATATTTAGAAATGATATTTTCAATACCATTAATGCTAAAATCTTTATAATTATTATTGAAAAATTGCTGAACATAAAATTGGATATTTTCAAATTCATTATCATTTCTTTTTTCAAGAAAAAGAATTAAGGTGTCAATATCAGCAGATTGAAATGCATTGTTTTTTAATGCCAATATACCTTTTATTTTAAATGATTTTAATAAGATTTTTCTTGTTTCAAAATATAGAGTACTATTAGTTGTGTTAATAAATATACTTGCTGGAATAATAATGCCCGCAACACCATTAGGCTTTAATAACTGTTTAGCTCTTTCAATAAACAAGCATTCTATTTCTTTACTATAGTCTGTTATGTAATTGTACAAATGAAAACTTCGATCACCATTATTAATTGTTCTTTTAAATGCATCAATTGAATATGGAGGATTTGCAATTAATATATCAAATTGATGTAGATTTTGTTTTCCAACATCATCATGAAGTTTTCCGATGTAATCCTCGCTATCAAATGGTGCTAAACCATTGGCATGAAGAATATTAGCCTTTCCATCACCATTAAGAAAACAACTTATTTTAGATGCTTTTACAAGTCTATAATCTAGGTCAATGCCATAAATATATTTTTCTGCCCATTCAAATTCACTGTTTTGCCATATATTGAAATCTCTTTTTACAGCCGGTCTTGTTATATTGTCAATATTAATATCTTCTTTAATTGTTTTATCGATATTATCCATAATTTCAGTTAAAAAGTGTCCAGTGCCGCAAGCATAATCAATTACATATGGTAGGGTATCTGGTTCATTGTTTTTTATTTTATTTTGTATAATTTCCTTAATTGGCAATGATTTAATAATAAATTGCGTTAGTGGAACAGGTGTAAAAAACTGCCCTGCTTCTTGTTTTATACTGTCGTTAAGTAATTTTTCAAAGAAATCTCCTAAGAATTGTTGCTTGTGAGAATATCTCAATTGTTTATACTGTAATAATTCAACAACTTCTCTAACAACTTTTGCATTATCTTTAAATGATTTTTTATCGAAAACCTCTTTGAATGCAAATTCATTATTCTTGTAAAGACGTAAGGTTTTATATAATTTTTCAAATTCATCTTTTTTAGATTGGTTTCCTACAAAACTTAATAGTGTTTCAAAATCATCCTTTGTAACATCAGATACATCTTTTTCAAGATAAGCATTCATCCCAGCTTTGTATAAATCATTTAAATCCTCTAATAATTCTTCGTCAGTTTTATCACGGCCTAATTTCCTAGTTTGAAATTTGACTTCTTTGTTTTCTGCGGTATTATCTTCATCCCATATTTTGCATAAAAACATATTAATAATTTTATTAAATGCATTCGGTTTATCAGAAACGACATTATGACGCAAAATTTCAGCAAACTGATTATATATTCCTTCAGAGTCTTCTTTTTTGAGTTCTTTTAGGTCTTTTCTTCTAATTGCTTTGGATTCAATTTTATAAAGTGGAATATCATCTTCAAATATACCATTGTTTTCAAAAACTTTTGACCAACGATTAAATCTTTCAACCTGATTTAATTCTGCCCAATCCTCCTTGTTATGAATAATGGCATTTTTATACCCTATATTTTTATCACTTATGTGCGATGAATAGTAACAAATAGCTTTGGTTGTTTTTGGTTCTTGTTGTAAATATGAAAAAATTTGTCCACCATCATTTTCTTTGCTTTTGTTTTTATGGGTAAAGGTCTCTTTGACATACTTATCATATTCCTTACCCCAAGTTTTACATTCTATCATTGCAAAAGACGCATTTGTCTCATCTTTAACAAGTATATCTAAGTATCCTTCTGTGTGTCCCATACCCCAAGATTTCTCTAATTCAATATTTTCAGGCTTATATCCTTTTTCAAGTAAGCGATTTACACATTCTAAAACAACCAAACTTTCTTCTTGATGAAAATTACAAGTAGTTTTACGATTGCATAGAATTTTTGTTCCATAATCAATTTCAGATTTTTCAGGTGAATTTTTATTATATTTAACTTTAATAGTATAGTTATCGTAATTTTTTATATAAATATTATCTTTGCCGTTTTCAGCAACAAATCCTAATACTTTTAAATTCTCTTTTAGCTCAACCATACTATCTTCCATCCTTTACGAACTGTGTAAACAGACTTTATTCCACAGTAATTGTAAAGAAATGTTAAGAAGAATGCATCATCTAAATGCTTTATTATTTAAAAGTCCCTTTTTCTTTCCTCTTCTGGAGGTTTTTGTGCATCTTTTGGAATTAACCAATATTGTCCGTATTTAAAAGCACCTTCAATTCTGTCTTCATCACAATATATCTGTACTCGTCTTTTGGAAATACCCCATTACCTTGCACAATCCTTAACTCTTTTAAATCTATATGAAATCATTTCCCAATCAATTTTATGATAAGCCATTATTGCACCTATTTTTGATTCATGCGTTCTACTTTCTTGATTTGTTCGTGAGAAAACATCATATAACCGGATTCTGTGTACATTGTCGGTTTTAGTTTGCCGACTTTTACCCAATATCTTATAGTCGATACAGGCAATTCTACGGCTTTTGCGAACTTGGCAATAGTCATAAGTTTTGCTTGCGGGGTTTCATTTTTTGTATCAAAAATATCAAAGATAGTTATATAAGAGTTATTCAACCTATACAGCATAAATCTCATATAATCTTCTATTTCGCCTGTGAGTTGAGCTTTTTCTATTGAATTTATATAACGTTTTCTGTCTCTCGGGCGAATAATAATCGGACAATAACCGTTTTGCATTAACAAAAGATTCATCAAAAGTCTTGCACATCTTCCGTTACCGTCAGAAAACGGGTGAATGCTTACAAAATCAAGATGGGTTTTGATTATATCTGCCACACCATCAAATTTTTCATATTTTGCAAAGAAGTCCTTCATTAAATCCGGTACTTTTATGGGATTAGGCAAAATTACACGACTGCCTGAAATCCTAACAGGACAATTTCTGTAAAATCCTGCATTATAATCATCAATTCCCGATAAAAGTCTTTTATGAATTTCAAGCACAGTATTTTCATTTATTTTTTTTCCGGATTTTAGCATATCTATTATGTAATCAAACGCTTTAGCGTGATTTACAGCTTCCTGATAATGTACAAATGGTTTTGATGATGATGTTATATCTTCTTCAATAACAAGTCTGGTTTCTTTTCTTGTTAAAGTATTACCTTCAATATTATTTGAAGTGTAAGCAAGTTCCGACTTAAGCCATTTATACAATTGCTCTTTACTTTTTTCCTCTTTAAAGAGTTTATTAAATTTTCTTTTCCTGTCTGACAATTGTGATATCAGCGACACTCTTTCCATATATTCCATAATTGTACCTCATGGTTTATAGTTCGTATTTTTTATAAGTATAAACTATAAACAGAGATTTTTCAATAGATAGTTGCTTTATAGTTTACAGTTGTTAATATTTGGAACTATAAAGTATAACTATCCGTAAATTTGCATACTATTTGCAAAATATTTTCGAATTCGCGGAAAATTAAAACTGCGAACAGATAAAACCCTTGCTATAACTGAATAATGTAAATTTCCGAGTTCGTTTCTCGTACTCACCATGAAAAAGAGTCATACTAACTGTCTATATGTATCAAGCTGCATGTGTATGTACAGTGTAGTTAGACGAGTAGTTTGGTTTTGGAAATTTGATTATTTTATTTTCTAATACTCGCTCGTTGTATGGCTTTTGCGGGTCGGAAGTAGAACTATTCCCCAAAAAACGATTTACTCACTTTTACTCACTATTTACTCTTACCGGTCGCTTACTTTCCAATAGTATTTGTTCTTG
Organism: uncultured bacterium; assembly: GCA_902798645.1. Lineage (GTDB taxonomy): Bacteria > Cyanobacteriota > Vampirovibrionia > Gastranaerophilales > Gastranaerophilaceae > CAG-196. The sequence continues at coordinate 1,617 of CADBXV010000025.1, read as the reverse complement.
GGTTCAAAACCCAACCTACAGGTTATTACTACACACTTATGATTGTTTTAAAAATTCTTTAATTGCAGATTTTATTCCTGTAGGATCTTTTAAAAATCCTTGCGTTATAGCTTCTACGTGATCCCAATAATCACTTACAACACGAAAATTATTGCGATAATCGCCAAAACCTACTGTTGTAAAATTGATAACATTTTCTCTTTTTTTAGGATCTGTTTCATTAATTTTGCTGGCATATATTTCCACATCCAAACCTGATTTTATGGTTGTACCCTGTTTTGGAGTAACACTCACCCATACATCATGTTTTTTGCACAGTTCTTGAAAATATTCATTCTCATTGAATGCTTTTACAATTCTCTGATCCATGATATCTCCGACCTTACCAAGCAATGGATTCAAATTCTTTTTGCACTCAAAACTTTTTAATGCTGTAAATGATATATTGTTATCTACCTTATATACTTTCATTTTTATAACCCTTATGTGTATTTATATCGTAACATAAAGATTTATAAAATACACTAAGAGTGCAAATTGTCAAACTAGCTGTTCTTTCTTCCCAAACTGAATGTTCTTTTACATACAGCAGCATAAGAATTTAATACCGCAATAGCATCAAGTTTTCTTTTGGGTACTGCATGAGCGTAACGCATTGTAGTATCAATTTTTGAATGTCCGAGAATTTCTTTAACAACAACCAAATCAATGACTTTTTCAACAAGCCGAGTTGCTACAGTATGCCTTAAATCGTGAAATCTAAAATTCTTTATATCTGCCATTCTTAATACTGTTCTAAAACTATTATGTATATCGGTGAATGGCTTTTGTGTTTGAGGGTTTACAAAACATAGTCAGAATTTCTTTCTATACTTTCTAAAATAGCCATTAAACTTTCTGATATAGGAATTTTTCTTGATTTACCAGATTTTGTTTTCAAAAGTTCTATAAAACCAAACTCAAAATCAATATCCGACCATTTTAAGTTAAATATCTCACCTCTTCTCATACCTGTTTGTAAAGCACAAGTAATTATTGGTTTTAGATATGGGAATGTTTCATCAATCGCCTTAAACATTCTTTTTTCTTCATCTGCAGTTAAATATCTGATTTTATAGTTTTCTTCTCTTAGCTTCTTTACTGCTCTAACAGGGTTTGCTTTGATTATTCCGCTTTCAATTCCAAGATTATACATTTTGCTTCTTATATACATATTTTTTATGTAATATTACCCATCTGCAACACGAATTAGGCTATTGACAGTACAATTGTCAAGCTCTGTTACAACTTCTTTAATCAGTCTTTCTTGGCATTTTTCCGTAATGACAACAATATCTGCAGTACAGTTTTCGGAAACTTCTTTTTGCATTATGCTTGCAAGACTTATATTTTTATTTGCACAAATCGTACCGATTTTTGCAATTACACCTATTGCATTTGGGGCTGTTATTGAAATGTAATATTTGTTAAATGTGTCATCAATATGAATAGGATTAGCTTTTGTATCGTGATGGCATCGCATCATAGGGAGCATATAGTCAGTAGTTCCAAATTCTGCCTGTATAGCAAGTATATCACCGACTACAGAACTTGCTGTCGGGAATTCACCTGCCCCGG
>CADBXV010000024.1 GCA_902798645.1 uncultured bacterium | reverse complement strand
ACGGCACGCCCATCCCATTCACATATTCACTTCTTACAGTATGTCCCGGAGCTTTTGGTGCAACCATGATAACATTTACACCTTCTGGTGCTTTTATATAACCATAGTGAATATTAAATCCGTGCGAGAACATCAAATACTGTCCCCTTTTTAAGTTTGGTAAAATCTCATTTCTGTATACTTCTGCCTGTACTTCATCAGGTATTAATATTTGAATTATATCTGCACACTTTACTGCATCTGCAACAGACATAACCTTAAGTCCGTAATCCTTTGCTTTCTGCGCAGAAGCACCGTTTTCTCTTAAACCAAAAACTACATCACACCCTGAATCAACAAGATTTAGTCCCTGACCGTATCCTTGTGAACCAAAACCTATAATTGCTATCTTTTTAGTTTTTATTAAATTTTGATTTATATCTTTATCTAAAAATATTTTTAAATCACTCATAATTTCTCCTCTATAACCATATATAATTTTACTTCAAAGTCAGTTTTTGTAAGCTTATATTATTTCATTTGTAAATTTTTGTAACAATATTTATAAATTTTCTAAAGTTTTGAAAATGTCAGCCGATATAAAGATTAAAGAGGAAAGATAATATGATTAATAATGCAGGGAATAATTTAATAAATACTCATATCGGAGGACGTACACCGGCTCATACAACAGCCGGCAAAACAAGTGTTAATAAATATTACAATATATTCAGTAAAAAAATGGAAGAAATGGAACTTCCTGATATAAATTTGGAATTTAATTCTGTTTTAATACCTGAAAAATCAACAGTTATGTGGATGGCATAATAAAAACTCTGAATTTTTATTCAGAGTTTTTATTGGTATATTTATTCAATCTATTCTTGAATATCATTGTTATCTATCAGTGAAGTTTGTTCTCCAATATTCATCTCTTCAGCACTGCAGCCTCCTGATGGAGCGGTATCATCTTCATCATCATCTGTATTTACGATTTTGTTTACAGAAACCACTGTATCATTATCGATAAGATTTTGCGCTCTTACACCTGTAGCCGGTCTTCCCTGACAAGAGATGTCGCCTGCTTTAATACGTGTTACAATTCCGTTTGCAGTTACGAGCATTATTTCATCTTTTTCTTCAACAATAGTCAGTGCAACCAATCTTGATGCGCTTGATTTAAATTTAGTTGCAATAAGACCTATACCGCCTCTGTTTTGAGTTCTGAACTCACTTAATTTAGTACGTTTACCGAAACCGTCTGATGTTACAACAAGAAGGTCTGCATCGTAGTCACGAGGGACTATATCACAACCGATTATTGTATCAGCGCTTCTTAATTTCATTGAAGTAACACCTCTTGCACTTCTGCCCAGCGGTCTTAAATCTTCAATCGGGAATCTTATTGCCATACCGCAGGAAGTTCCGATTATAATTTCATCATTACCTTTTGCAAGTTTAACCCAATTCAATCGGTCATTTTCTTCAAGTGATATTGCAATAATTCCGCTTCTTCTAATATTTGCAAAATTATCAAGCTCAATTCTCTTTATGTATCCTTTTTGAGTTAACATAATTAAATTCAAATCGTGTGAGAAGTTACTTACAGGTACAACTGCTGTAATCTGTTCACCTTGCTCAATCGGCAAAACATTTACAATAGGAAGACCTTTTGATTGACGTCCGCCTTCAGGGAAGTCGTATACGTTCAAGCTGTATACAATACCCTTAGATGAGAAGAATAATACTTTATCATGCATCATAGCTGTAAAGAAGTGTTGAATGTCATCATCTTCTTTTGTCTTAATACCTGCTTTTCCTCTTGTAGCCCTGTTTTGACGTTCAAATGTATCAAGAGAGATTCGCTTCAAATATCCTTGGTGAGTAATGAATACTGCCATCGGTGTATTCGGTGTTAAATCTTCAATTGTTACTTCACCCTGCTCTGGAACAATTTGAGTACGTCTGTCATCACCGTATTTCTCTTTATCTTCAAGAAGTTCACCTTTAATTATATTCAAGACTTTTTGACGATCAGACAAAATTGCTTCATATTCTTCTATTTTCTTTAAGAGTTCATCGTATTCAGTCTTAATTTTGTCTTGTTCTAAGCCTGTCAAACGTCTTAATTGCATCTCTAAAATTGCATTAGCCTGATCAACGTCCAAACCGTATCTGTTCATTAAGCCAACACGAGCATCATCGGTTGTTTTTGATTTTTTGATTAATTCAATAACGTCATCTAACGAACCTAACGCAATTAATAAACCTGCTAAAATATGAGCTCTGATTTTTGCTTTCTTCAAGTAAAATATAGTTCTTCTTGTTACAATTTCAACTCTGTGTTCAACAAATTCATTAAGCACTTCATACAGATTCAAAAGTCTTGGCTGTTTACCGCAAAGAGTAACCATATTGTAACCAAATGTTGTACAAAGTTGAGTATATTTAAATAAGTTGTTTTTAACAACTTCAGGCTTAGCATCACGCTTAAGCTCGATTACAATTCTCATGCCTTCTCTGTCTGATTCATCTCTAAGGTCTGATATGCCGTTAATTTTTTGTTCTTTAACAAGATCTGCTATTTTTTGTATAAGCATAGCTTTGTTAACCTGATACGGAATTTCGGTAACAATAATTGCAGTTCTTGATTGTCGTCCTGCACCACCTGGAATTTCTTCTATAGTAGCAACTGCAGACATTTTAATAGAGCCTCTGCCTGTTTCATAGGCTTGTTTTATATCATTCAGCCCTACGATAGTTGCTGCAGTCGGGAAATCAGGACCTTTAATATATTCCATTAATTCCGGAATTGTAATATTTGGATTGTCAATTAAAGCAATAGTTCCGTCGACAACCTCTCTTAAATTGTGAGGAGGAACATTTGTTGCCATACCGACTGCAATACCGGAAGAGCCGTTTAATAAAAGCATCGGAAGTCTTACGGGAAGAACGGAAGGTTCTTCTAATGAACCGTCAAAGTTCGGTTCAAAATCAACTGTTTCACAATCTATATCTGCAAGCATAGATGTTGTAATTTTATGCATACGAGCTTCTGTATAACGCATTGCAGCTGCACCGTCACCGTCAACAGAACCGAAGTTACCATGACCGTCAACACAAAGATATCTGGTATTAAAATCTTGAGCCAAACGAACAAGTGCTTCATATACAGAACTGTCACCATGCGGGTGATATTTACCAAGAACTTCACCAACAATTCTGGCACACTTTTTAAACGGCTTATCAGGTGTCATACCAAGTTCATTCATAGCGTACAAAATACGTCTGTGAACAGGTTTTAACCCATCTCGCACATCAGGAAGCGCACGTCCTACAATAACTGACATAGCGTAATCTATGTAGCATTTTTTCATTTCATCCCTAATGTTTACAGGTACAATTTTACCGTCTGAAAATATATTTTGCTGACTCAAAATCTTTCTCCTCTATCCCTTTTCTTATATAAAAAGGCTAATATATAAGCTATATTTACCCTTATACCCTCATTGTAGCATAAAAATATTTTTTATGTAAAGTTGTAAAACATTTTACACCATGCTAATTTTATGTTATTTTATATAGGTACGCCGATATAGCTCAGTTGGTAGAGCAACTCATTCGTAATGAGTAGGTCGCGAGTTCAAGTCTCGCTATCGGCTGTATTTTATTAATTTATATATAGATTAAATATACAGGGGTATGTATGAAAGTATTATTATTAAACGGAAGCTCTCACAGAAATGGTTGTACATTTACAGCATTGGATGAAGTTGCCAGAGCCTTAAAAAACGAACATATAGATACTGAAATATACCAGCTTGGGAATCCTGAACTTAGAGATTGTACAGGTTGTCAAGCTTGCAGAAAAATAGGAAAGTGTGTATACAATGATGCAGTAAATGAATTTGTTACAAAAGCAAGAACTGCGGACGGTTTTGTATTTGGTACACCTGTTTATTATGCACACCCTTCCGGCAGAATATTATCTTTTCTTGATAGAGCTTTTTATTCCGGAAGCTCCGCTTTTGCATATAAACCTGCAGCTACGGTAGTTTCAGCAAGACGTTCAGGAACGACTGCCAGTTTTGATGTTTTAAATAAATATTTCACAATATGTAATATGCCTGTGGTTTCTTCAAGTTATTGGAATAATATACATGGGAATATAATGGAAGAAGCACGACAAGATGAAGAAGGTTTGCAAACAATGCGTATTTTGGGCAGAAATATGGCTTGGATGCTTAAATGTATAGATACCGGCAGAAAAATGGGTATATTAAAACCGCAAATTGAAGAAAAAATTAAAACAAATTTTATAAGATGAGAGAAAAATTTATTATATAAAGGCAGGGTTTTATCAGAATGACCTTGAAAGGAAATTATGAGAGAAGAACTTTTATCAATAATTGAAAAAAACAGCAGGATAGATTTAAAAGAGCTTGCAATAAGGTTAGGAAAAGAAGAAATAGACATCGTAAATGAGCTTCAAAAACTGGAAGAAGAAAGAGTAATTTGCGGATACCATACTCTTATAAATTGGGAAAAGACTTCAATTGAAAAAGTTACGGCCCTTATTGAAGTTAAAGTTACTCCTCAAAGAGGTAAAGGGTTTGACAGGATTGCGGCAAGAATTTACAATTACCCTGAAGTCCGTGATGTATATTTAATGTCCGGCGGATTTGATTTACTTGTTATATTAGAAGAAAAATCATTAAAAGATATTGCAATGTTTGTATCAGAAAAATTATCAACGCTTGATAGTATAATTAGTACCGGTACGCATTTCATCCTAAAGAAATACAAAGACCACGGAACAATCATAGATGAACATATAAAAGACGAAAGAGAGGCAATCTCTTGAGCGTACCTCTGAATGAAACTGTTTTGAGTCTTAAACCGTCAGGAATCAGAAAGTTTTTTGATTTGGTTTCTGAGATGGAGGATGTTATTTCTCTTAGTGTTGGCGAGCCTGATTTTGATACCCCTTGGCATATCAGAGATGAAGGGATATATGCTTTAGAGCAAGGAAAGACTTTTTATACTTCAAATGCCGGGTTAAAAGAACTTAGAGAAGAAATTTGCAATTATCAAAAACGCACACAAGGTATTGAGTATAATCCGTTAACTGAAGTTTTGGTTACAGTAGGAGGTTCAGAAGCCATTGATATCGGCTTGCGAGCTATGATTAATCAAGGTGATGAAGTCATTATTCCACAGCCTGCTTATGTTTCGTATTATCCGTGTACACTTTTAGCCGGTGCAAATCCCATTATTATAAATCTAAAAGCAGAGAATGATTTTAGACTAACCGCAGAAGAATTAGAAAATGTAATAACAGAAAAGACTAAGGTTTTAATTCTTCCTTTTCCTAATAATCCGACAGGTGCAATAATGGAAAAAGAAGATTTAGAAAAAATTGCAAAAATCTGTATTGAAAAAGATATTTATGTAATGTCAGATGAAATATATTCAGCTTTAACATACAAAGGCAAACACGTTTCTATAGTGTCAATAGACGGAATGAGAGAGCGTACTATTCTTATAAACGGATTTTCTAAAGCTTATGCAATGACAGGCTGGAGATTAGGTTACGCTTGCGGACCAAGTGAGATTATTAAACAAATGACAAAAATTCATCAGTTTGCAATTATGTGTGCACCGACAACCAGTCAGTACGCAGCAGTTGAGGCTTTAAAAAACGGTGATGATGATGTAAGAATGATGCGAGGAGCATACAACCAACGCAGACGTTTTTTGATGAATGCTTTTAAAGAAATGAATTTACCTTGTTTTGAACCGTTTGGAGCTTTTTATGTTTTTCCTTGCATAAAAGAATTCGGAATGACATCGGAAGAATTTGCAACAAAATTCCTTGAAGCAGAAAAAGTTGCCGCAGTACCCGGTAGTGCTTTTGGTGATAGCGGAGAAGGATTCTTGAGAATATCATACGCTTATTCTATCGAAAATCTAAAAGAAGCAATGACCAGACTGGCAAGGTTTATTGAAAATTTGCGAAGAATAAAAATATAAATGTTTTAAGTTTTTGTCAGGTAAAATCTGACAAAAATTGCATCCTATCCTCTTTCACAAATTGTTTGAGCAACATAAACACCTGAAGCTGAGGCTTGAATTAGTCCTCTTGTTACACCTGCGCCATCACCGATTGTAAACAAGTTCTTCACGCCTTCTGTTTCAAGTTCATTTGTTAATTTTACTCTTGCTGAATAGAATTTAACTTCTATACCATAAAGAAGTGTATATCTTGAAGCAGTTCCGGGTGCAATTTTATCAAGTGCAAACAACATTTCAATAATACTTTTCATTTGTCTGTAAGGTATTACAAGACTTAAATCTCCCGGGGTTGCACACGTAAGAGTCGGAGTTATTATACTTGATTTAATTCTATCCGGTGTAGAACGTCTGCCTTCAAGTAAATCCCCAAATCTTTGAACAAGAATACCGCCTGCAAGCATATTTGCAAGACTTGCAATATGCTGACCGTATGCAATTGGTTCTTTAAATGGCTCAGTAAATTTTTTACTTACAAGAAGTGCAAAGTTTGTATTATTTGTTTTAATATTTGCATAACTATGACCGTTTACAGTTGCTATACCGTTATAATTTTCTTGTACTACTTCACCGTTCGGATTCATACAGAATGTACGCACTTCATCTCCGAAAGTTGGAGAATGATAAACAAGTTTTGATTCATATAATTTATCTGTTAACGGCGCGAAAACAGGAGCTGGAAGCTCTACACGGACACCAACATCTACTGCATTATTAACCATACCTATTTTATTCTTTGCAAATTCGTGTGTAAGCCAATCCGCACCTTCTCTACCTGGAGCGATAATCGTATATTCGGCTTTTATAGTATCGCCATTATCTAGTACAATTCCTTTAACTTGCTCACATTCAACGATTAAACTTTCTGCTCTTACGTTATTAAGAATAGTAATTTTTTCGTCCAAGAAGTCCTGCATATGTTTTAATACATCTAAACTTCTTTCTGTACCTAAGTGACGAACTGGAGAGTGAACAAGTTTTAGCTCAGCAAGAACAGCTTGACGCTCAATTTCTCTAAATGTTTCCATATCCGTACCAAAGACTTCATCTGTAGCACCATGTTCCAGATACATATCGTCAGCATACTTGATAAGAGATTCGACTTTTTCTCTTGGCATATAATCAACTAAGTGACCGCCTACATCAGGTGTAAGAGTAAGTTTCCCGTCAGAGAATGCACCGGCTCCGCCCCAGCCGCAAAGAAGTCCGCATCGTTTACAATTTACGCATTTCGGAGATCCTTCTCTTATCGGGCATTTTCTTTTCTCGATTTTTTGTCCCTTTTCTATTAAAACAACTTTCCATTCAGGCTTTAGTTTTACTATTTCTAAAGCAGAAAAGATACCTGCCGGACCGGCTCCTATTATTGCAACATTATACATTCTTCATACTCCTCAAATGTGACAGCTCCTTCACGCATTTTAAGTTTAATTGAAAAATGAATATATTACAAGAGATATAGATTACGCTAAATTTAAATTTTTTGACAAATTGTTTTACGTTACATATAAAACTCAATAATAAAAAGAAAAGTTGCTAACTTTTTGTCAGCAACATTAAATAAACACGAGGATATTAAGAGAGAGAGTATAAAAAGTCTTTTTTTGAAGTTCTGATGATAAATTTCATCTTTGCTTCTTTTTGTTTTGTCTTACGTCTTACATATATATAAAGTTTTTTTATCTTTTGAAATTGCCTTTTTTTAACGTATTTTTTTTAAATTGTTACAAGACTTAAAATAGTATATATCTTTAATTATATGTATATATAAAATTTAGGTAACAAAATATTACTTTGTAGAGCATGCGAAAAAATTAATTTAAAATTATCACACAGTCCGGTAAACAAAGTATTCTTTAATTAATAATTCTTAAGCAATAACCACGATAAACTGAAGAATCTCATATACAAAGACTTTTTATATTAAACTAAGAGCATCGGAATCATTGTATGTTTGAAGCGATGGTTTAATTTGTATTGCGGTTGAGTAATCCTTTTTGAATCCTTCTTTATCTCCGAGTTCTTTCTTTATTGCTGCTCTATAGAAGTATGCATCAGCGTATTTTGAGTTATTTGCAATTGCTTTGTCTAAGTCATCAATTGCACCGTTCAAATCTCTGAGAACACATTTTTGAAGTCCTCGAATATAATAACTTTCGGCAAGCTTAATATTTGTTGTGGCTTCTTTTGTTACAGCGGTCGTTTTGATATCAGGAGCTTCCGGTATAACAACTTTTCCCACACCTGCATTGATAACCGGAGAATTTGAGGTTTTGTTTTCTTTATTTTCTTTGTTTTTTGTTTCTATAGTTTTTACGTTGCTTACACTAACGGATTTTTTAGGTTCCTGAACTTTCTGTAAAGGTTTGTCATCTGATTTCTTTATAGTTTGTACGCTTGGAATTGTGTTAAGCGCAATTTTTTCTGTAGTACGAATAGTTTTGTTGGTATTTGTATCCGTAAAATCGTATGCAAAGCTTGCTACTGCAGGAATTGCTGCTATATAATGTTGTTTAGATAACAGAGGTTTTACATTTTTGATAAATGCTTGATTTTCTGCAAGCGCTACAGCTTGATTCAAGTCGATTGCAGCACCTTCATTATCAAAATACAGTTTCTTTAATCTTCCTCTGTTTGCATAAGCTATGCTGTCTTTTGGATTAATTGCAATTGCTTGAGAATAGTCGCTTAAGGCTCCGACATTATAGTTTAATCGCTTTTTTACAACACCTCTGTTGTTGTACGCTTCGGAATCTTTTGGGTTGTATTCGATTGCTTTATTATAATCTTCTAATGCACCGTCAAGATCATCCGTCATATATTTCAGATTTCCTCTGTTATAATAAACATCAGCATATTTAGGATTAATGCTTAGTGCAGTTTCATAGTCTTGCATTGCTCCTTGTATATCATTGATTGAAACTTTAAGAACACCTCTGTTATTGTATGCAAAAGCAAATTTAGGATTAATTTTTAAAGCTTGATTATAATCTGCCATAGCATTTTCCCAGTCGTGAATAACGTGCTTTACGAAACCTCTGTTTAAATATAATTGTGGGTTGTTGGGATTGATTTTAATAGCTTCATCAAGACAATTTAAAGCACCGCTTATATCTTTTTTCATAAATTTATCGGAGGCTTGATTTGCAAATGAAAGTGCAGTATCAAAATTTGTATCTGCGCTATATGATGTATTTATGCACAACAATAATGTCAGCATAACTGCTATTATATTTCTTTTCACGATACGTACTCCTTAATCAAGTTTGATTTGATTTGATATTAACATAAATATAAATAAAAAGAAACAAGTCATTCCCCCTGCTGCTGCGAACTCGACAATCAGCGAGGTTATAATGTATCATCACAAAGAGAATTAAAGGATCGGTTAAATATAATAAACATTTCATTAAAAACTCTATAATCCGGCAATAATAACCGTTACAGCAACATACACAATGATCAATTGTAACGAATTGTAACAATATTTCAAAAAAAGCTAAAGTTTTATAAAAATATGCCGATATATATAGTATAGAAACAAAATACAAAGGAAAAGGAGAAATACATTATGGGTATGTCAGCATCACAAGCCAGGCAAATTGCATTACTCGCAAGAATGCGAGATACTGAATTTGAAGCTCAACAAATCAACCAACAGAAAGTAACTCTTTCAAACAAGATGAATGAGGTACAAGAAGCTCTTGTTAATATGGAAGTTCCGACACCTCCATCAAAGATTGATTATGCTATTGAAACTTATCAAGGCACAGTAAACGGAAGCAAAGTAAAAATTCAACGCAACAGCAGAGGACAATTTGCTGCATATATGAAAACAAGCGGTGTTGTTACTGATTGTACTACTGGTAGCAAAGGCGGTACCGAAAAAGTATTCCTTGGAGCTGATGTAAAATCAACAGTTTCTGCAGTCGCAGCAGGTGATAAACACTATGGTGTAGAACAAGACAAATCTAAAGCTCAATATGTAGTTGACAATGTTGTATATCATAATACAGACTTTGTAAAATACAGCCCAAGCCAGTTTCTTGTAAAGAAAGAGATAACATCCGCAAGAGCAACTCAGATTCAACAGAGTATCTCTAATTGGAATGACTTGAGCGATGAAGAAAAAGCTAATCACTATTTCACAGAAGATGATGATAATGGAAATACTATTTATTACGAGTGGGTTCAAGCGACAGGAAATACATTTGATGACAACTCTGAATACAAAGTAAAACCAGGTTGTGAAATTGACTGTAAATATAGCAAAGGTAGCGAATTAAATAACTTTAATTCTCAAGCAGATGAGAGATTAAACGGTACATATTTCATTAAAGACAGTAACGGTGAATATCAAGCAGTAGATCCAAAAACAATTACCGATTCGAGTGTGGAACTGTTCAGATATATTACAAAAGAAGCTTATGATGAAGAAATAGCTAAAAACGGAACAAGTCAATATGAAGTTTTTGTTGCTGATAATAACGATTCCGGTGAAACTGCAGACTTAGGAACTACTATTGAAGGCATATATGTAGTAGACGGCACTAAATGCAGACCATTAACAACAAATGATTGTTATGTAAAAGACGGTCACTTCTATCTAAATGATAACACTATGAAGCTCAAACGTCAGGATGATAAAGGTGAAGCATATACTTCAACCGTAATATCCGATAATGCAACTGTTACAAGTGCAGACGGAAAGAAAACCGGCAGAGTTGGTGATATACCAGAAGATATGTCTTCTGATAAGACTTTGCAAGACGCATTCTTAGCACTTCAACATTCAAATCCTGATTTCACGGAAGCTGAACTAAGAGATAAATTCTACTTAGTATCCTACGGTGACGGCACATTCGCATTCGTTATGAAAGAAGACTATCAACAAGATGATCAAGATATATTTATCTTTGAAGTTACAAACGGTCAATACTTTGAAGAAATGAAAGAAGGTAATTACAAGATTGTTTACAGTACAGGAACTCAAGGCGGTATTCAAGGTATTCAATACGCTGGTACAACATATACTGTAGAATCAGTTCAAGAATACAAAGAATTAGAATATGATCAAGCAATGGCTCAATACAAATATAACAAGAATGTATATGACCAAGAACAAAACAGATTGAATAAACAAACTTCAATCTATCAAAGACAAGATAAACAATTAGATTTAAAACTAACAAGACTTGATACCGAAAGAAATGCTTTGAATACAGAACTTGAAGCAGTTAAGAAAATTATCCAAGATGCTATAGACAAAGGTTTCAAAACATTTAACGGTTAATAAAATAAATCCTCCTCCTTTTCCAAAATAAAATACCAATCAGGTATAAAAAGAGTTCCGAGATTCGGAACTCTTTTTTTTGATTTAAAATATTTATATTAACCCTCTCTCTAGCTCTGTCAATAGAAGAGAGAATTGTTTAAATAAGACAAGCAAATTAAAGTCTTTTGATTATTGCCTTTGTAAATTCACTACAAGTTTTATCACCGCCCAAATCCGCTGTTTTAATATCATCTTTCAGAGTTTCAAATAATGCAGACTTTATTCTTTTGGCAGCTTCGGTTTCTCCGATATAACTCAACATCTCAATTGCAGACATTAGCATTGCAGTCGGGTTTGCCTTATCCTGTCCTGCAATATCAGGTGCTGAGCCATGAACAGGCTCAAAAACAGCATAATCACTGCCTATATTTGCTCCCTGAGCAACACCCAACCCACCAATCAGTCCTGCACACAAATCAGAAACAATATCTCCGTACAAATTCGGTAACAATAAAACATCAAACTGATTTGGATTCTGTACCAACTGCATACAACAATTATCAACTAATATTTCTTTTAGAGGTAAATCATAATTTTTAGAAACTGTCCTTGCTGATTCCAAAAACAATCCGTCTGATAATTTGCAAATATTAGCTTTTGTTACGACTGTCACAAATTTTCGATTATTTTTAACCGCATAATCAAACGCAAATTTAGCAATTCTTTCTGATGCAGTACGTGTAATTCTTTTTATACTTTCTGCCATATCATCATCGATCTGTCTTTCAATCCCTGCATACAAATCTTCGGTATTTTCTCTTACAACAACAATATCAACATCTTCGTACCTTGTTTTGACATTAGGAAGATTATAACAAGGTCTTAAATTTGCGTACAAATCCAACTCTTTTCTAAGTTGAACATTAACAGATCTGAATCCTTTTCCTATCGGCGTTGTTACAGGTGACTTCAGAGCGACTTTATTCTTTTTTACAGAATCTAAAACTCTCTGCGGAAGCGGTACACCTTCTGTTTCAATAACATCAGCACCTGCCGTTTGGATATCCCAATTAATACCTAAACCTGCTGATTTAAGTATTTCTAAAACAGAATCAGAAATTTCAGGCCCGATTCCGTCGCCTTTTATTAATGTTATGTTATACATAATTTAATTTCCTTACCCTATCCCTCTCCCTTAGGGCGAGTGAATATAAGTTTTATTTTTTATACAGCAACTTTTGCTTTTTCTTCTAAATATAATCTCAAACAAACTGACAATTGATCCGGACAGCTTGTCGGTCTGCTTCCGCAAGGAATACCCTGAATTTTTGTTATAACTTCATTTATATCCATTCCGGTTACAAGTGAACCTATTCCTTTTAGATTTCCGCTGCAACCGCCTACGGTTTCCATATTAATAATTTTGTTATCTTTTATCTTTAACACCATTAATTTGCTGCAAACACCGCTTGGTTGAAAACGAACTTCATCAAGTCCGTCAATTTCTCTGATTTCAATATTATCGCTCATATATACTCCTTTTTCCTATTACAAAATTATATCACACTATACATTACTATTTCAAATTTTGGTGAAATTAATTTTTATTGTATTATTATTTTATGGAAAATATAAATACTATAGGTTTTTGGGGATATCCTCATCCTGACATTATCAATAAAACAAAAGAAAAATATCCAAACGCAACTTGGATTGACTTGGATATTGATTTTTCAAACCCAAAGAGCAACATCTTGCCGGAATCATATTGTAAAATTATCCGAAATATTATTGATAACACTTTGTATTTAAAACCTGATTTAATACTTGCACCTATAGGAAAAGATAAGTGCGACAGCGGCTGGTTTGCCTCTAAAATTCTAAAGGATATGGGATTTAATGTAATAACTTCTATATTTGAAGATACTGATAATAAAAAAGAAATAATAATTTGCAAAAGTAAATTGCCATTATATGACAAAATATCAATCATAACCGCAAATATAATTCATCAAACAACGGGAACATACTGCCCTGCGCGCATTCCGAGCAAGGAAGAAAATACTTCTTCAAATCCGAATTTCACCCCAGGTTTTTGGGGTGTACCGCCTAATGATATGGAAATTCTTAAGTTATTTCCTGATACCACACACATTTATGGCTGGACAAGATGCGTTGAAGCAGGAACACCTGCGGATTTAGATTTAGAAATGTACGTAAATCCTGATGTTCCGACGGTATTTTATGCGCAAGCTTTTTGTTCAAAAACACAAATTGCAAAGTATCTTGCTGACAAATACAATGGGCTTTATATTGATATTGACGATTATGCTTCCAATTCCGTTAAAGCGAAAATCGAAGCATTTCTAAGATTAAACTAGCAAAAAAATTTTTCACAAGTTTTTATTCTTGCATAAGGAGTTTTTATGCAAGTTGGCAATATTAATAACACTAATCCACAATTTAAAGCTAAATTTTTGGACACACCTGCTATAAAACAAGTTGCTGAATGGGCTAGAGATAACGGAAGATATAAGGAATTAAATAATGCAAGAAAACAAATCGATTTTTCAGCCGTTAAATTAAGAATCCACATGGATTTAGCCACAAATATTGAAGGTTATCCTATTGCCATTTTCCGCAGATATTTCCCACGAATAATTAATCCTGTTTATGAAAAAGATTACATAATCTCTAAACCAATAGTATACACCGGCAAAAACAAAACTGTCAGCGCTGCTGAATACGGGTTTAATAAAATCCTGCAAATGGGACACTATGTAACAAGAAATAAGATGTTTAAAGATATTGTCAGATCAACACCATTAGAGGTTGTCTAAACCCTTTTGTTTTACTACAGCATCAATCAAACCCTTAAATAACGGGTGCGGTCTTTCCGGTCTTGATTTAAATTCAGGATGGAACTGACAAGCTACAAACCAATCCAAGTTAGGAAGTTCTACTATTTCAGATAACATTCCGTCAGGTGACATTCCTGAGAAGACCAAGCCTGCTTTTTTTAATTCTTCTATATAATCCGTATTAACTTCATATCTGTGTCTGTGACGCTCTGATATCTTGGCTGCGCCATATACTTCGTGCGCTTTTGTACCTTTTTTTACATTGCAATCATATGCACCCAATCTCATTGTTGCGCCATAGCCTTTAACATTCTTTTGTTCAAGCATTAAATCAATAACCGGATTTATAGCATTTTCGTCAAACTCGGTAGAATTTGCGCCTTGAATTTTAGCAACATTTCTTGCATATTCAATAACTGCACATTGCATACCTAAACATATCCCCAAAAACGGAACATTGTTTTCTCTTGCATATTTGATTACATTAAGTTTACCTTCAATCCCACGTATTCCGAATCCGCCCGGAACAATTACACCGTCTACGTCTGCCATTAGCTCTTTACATTTAGCTTCATCTATACATTCTTCGGAATTTATCCATTTAATCTCTGTTTTTACTTCATCAGAATATCCTGCGTGTTTTATTGATTCAACTACTGATATATATGCGTCAGATAATTTTGTATATTTTCCTGCTATAGCAATTTTTATCACTGACTTTGGATGATTGATTCGATCAACCAGCTTTATCCATGCTGTTAAATCAGGTTTTTGTTCTTGAGTTTGCAGAAGTTTTAGAACAACATCTGCAAAATTTTGTTCTTCTAGAGCAAGCGGAACTTCATATATACTTTTCATATCTCTGCATTCAATTACTGCATCTTTTGCCACTGAACAAAATAGAGCAAGCTTTTCTTTCTCTGTCTTTGGAATTGCTTTTGATGTACGGCAAACCAATATCTCGGGCTGTAAACCATAACTTCTTAAAACAGAAACAGAGTGTTGAGAAGGTTTTGTTTTAAGTTCTCCTGACGTTTGTAAATACGGAAGCAATGTACAGTGTATATTTATAGCATTACCGATTCCTGCTTCGGTTTTAAATTGCCTTATAGCTTCAATAAACGGAAGACCTTCTATGTCACCGATTGTTCCGCCGATTTCTATAATTTGAAAATCAGGTTTAAATTGTTTTTGCGCTTTTACAATTCTTGATTTAATCTCATTTGTTATATGAGGAATGACTTGTACCGTTCCTCCCAAATAATCACCTCTGCGCTCTTTATTTATAACAGTTTGATATACGCTTCCTGATGTTACACTGCTTAACTGCGAAAAATTTGAGTCAATAAATCTTTCATAATGACCTAAATCCAAATCTGTTTCGGCTCCGTCATCAGTTACAAAAACTTCACCATGTTGAAAAGGACTCATAGTTCCGGGATCTACATTTATGTACGGATCAAACTTTTGTATGGCAACAGAAAAACCTCTTGCTCTTAATAGTTTTCCCAACGATGCGCCAATAATTCCTTTTCCTAAAGAGCTGACTACACCACCTGTTATAAATATATATTTAGTCATTATTTTCTCCATAGCAGAGAAAGTATATAAGGGGAAATGACAATTTGGCTAAATTTTATAAGAAACACCTTATTGCCTTATTGCCCTATTATCTTCCTCAGTTAATCTTCGGAACTCTGAAAAATCCATTCTCCTCATCAGGAGCATTCTTCATAAGCTCTTCTTTAGTTTGTTCGTAATAAACTTTATCTTCTCTCATTACATTTACAAAATCAATTGCATGTGCCATCGGTTCAACATTTGATGTATCGACTTCATTCATCGCATCAACATGCTTCAGTACATCACCCAATTGTTTTGTAAATTTTTCTTTTTCTTCTTCTGTCAGTTCAAGTCTTGCTAATTTTGCAACATGTTCTACATCTTTTATTGTAATCATAATCTTTTATACTCCAACATTTACATCATTAATTTTAACACAAACTAATTTCCAAGTAAATTTTCATTTGTCAGCGTTACATTCTTTAAGGTATTAAATTCTCCGTCTTTTAACAATACATTCAAGAAATTTCTTGTAACACCTTTGTACATACCAGTATGTTTGTCTGGTCTTTTTTCGATAAGAACTTCCTGCACAGTACCTATATTTTGTTGTATAAATTTATTAAATTTTTCTTGAGAGATTTTTTTAATAAGCTTTGCTCTTTCTTCTTTTTCTTTCTCGTGCAAATGTCCTGACAGTTTTTCTGCTTCAGTTCCTTTTCTGACAGAATACGGGAAAACATGTATCTTAGAAAGTTTCGATTTCTTAAGGTTTTCTAACGTAATCTCAAAATCCTCGTCTGTTTCACCGACAAATCCCGCTATTATATCACTTCCTAAAAACGGGTTATTAAAACGTGATACAATATCTTCTATTTGTTCAAGGTAATATTCAACGGTATAATGTCTGTTCATCCGTTTTAAGGTAGCATTACAGGCTGATTGCAAAGAAAGATGAAAGTGAGGACAAAATTTTTCGCTTGTTTGAAGAAAATCCAAAAGTTCTTTAGTTATCTCATGAGGGTTTAAAGAGCCTAAACGATATCTGTGTATATACGTTTCACGTTCTATTTTTTGCAATAACGGCAATAAACCGCCTTCATACAAACCTATATGAATACCTGTTAAAACGACTTCTTTATAACCGTTTTTTGCATATCTATTAATTTCACTTGTTACAAAATCAGGATTTGCACTTCTTGATTTTCCTCTGCCAAACGGAATTATGCAGTATGAACAACGGTTGTCACAGCCATCTTGAATTTTCAGACTTATTCGTGTCTTTGATGTATCGTTTAAAACAACAGGACAAAACTCATTTACCCCCATTAAATCTTTTACGGCATAATTTTGTTCGTTGTTTAAATATTCTCCCAGTCGGAACTTATCTTCATTTCCAAAAACATAATCAATAAAATCTTCTTTTAATAATTTACTTTTTTCTATTTGAGCAATACAGCCTGTTAAAACAGTTTTAAGCCCTAATGAATGAGCGTGGCGAAGAAGATACATAGCTTCATTGTCACTTTTGTGGGTAACAGAGCAGGAATTTAAAATATAATAATCTGCATCTTCCAATTGATTTACTTGGCAGTACCCTGCTTCAGACAGTTTTTCTGCAACTATCTGCCCCTCAAATTGATTGGATTTGCATCCCATTGACTTAAGATAAAACTTGTTCATACATAGATTTTATCATAAATACTACTCTACTTATTAATTTTACTAAGAATAATGAAGCTGTTAGGCGCAAGAGAAAGATGCTGATTCATATTGGTTATAGACTCTTTTCTGCCTTCATTTGTATAACCTGAACCGCCATATTCGGTATCATCACTTGTAAATATTTCTTCCCATTCACTGTTTTGCGGAAATCCGTAATATTCATAGTTTTTATCATGGAATCCATGTCCGTAATTTTTTATGACCAATGCTTCATCATTTCCTAATTTTAAATGATGTATATGAACATTGTGGTTATTATCATTATATGTTCCGACAATTTCTCCGCTCTCTAAAACCGGATGAGTACTCATTATCCCGCGCAAATCCACGTTAAATTTTCTCATTTGCTTTTGTACATTTTTATACAAACCTTCAGGTTTAATTCTGCCGACTACAGAATCTTTTCTTGCCAATTCTTCTAACGTATCATACCCTTTTTGAGCAATAATACCGTTTTTCAAATCATCTGATTTTGCCCGTTTTTCCTTTTCATCAGAAAACTCTCTAAAGAATTTAAAATATGACAAATCCGCAACTTCATCACCTTGGAAATACATTTTCGGCCCCGGTACAGTAAATATAGTCCCATGAGCAAGTTTTTGTTTTGCTATTGCAGTATTAAATGCATCACACAAATTATCCTTACTTATAAATGTATTAAGTCCTATTTCTTCTTCTTTTTGTTTCAGTTCATCATTCGTTAATTTTTCAAAATCTTTTGAAACAATCAGTTCTGCCAGTTTTTGACCTGCATGCGCTGCCCTTTGCCCTTTTTCGGCATCAGAATATCCGTTAACTTTATTAAATAAATCAAGATGTCTGGAAATAACTTTTGTCATTAAACGAGTCCCGTCTTCATTACCTATCTCATCGTGACTCATTACATATTTTACTCTATGCTGAGATGCTTTTATTCTTCCGTCTAATGTCGATAAAAGATTTGCACCGGGTTCAAGCAATGCTTTTTTAAGTATATGCATAAACAAGAAATCCCATTCGGAATCAAATCCAATATTTCCGGGGGTGGAATTCCAATTTCTGTTAGCAATAAAATCTACCTGTGTATCTATAAAATCTAAAGAATTATTATGATCATTTTTGTTTTCTTCATATCTTGTTATAGATTCTTTGTTATCCCTGCCGTCTTCTGCGATGATGAACACATCAGGAAAATGTTCATTAACTTCGGTTACAATTTGCTTTAATAAATAATCTGAACCGCATAATTTTGTCATATCAAGCCTTAGTCCGTCAACTTTGAATTCATTTGCCCACCAAAGTGCAGCATTAGTCATCCAATCACGTACATAACGATTATTTTGTCCTTCATAATTGAATTCACCGCCAAATTGCCCTGCGCCTTTTTCGTAAGGTCCGGTTTGAGCCAAATAATCACCATCCGGCCCCATATGATTCGGCACCATATCCATTATTACATTTAACCCTTTTCCATGTGCATAATCAACAAGTTCTTTTAACTGTCTTGCTCCGCCTAATTTTTCATTTACAGCGAACTTATCCACACCGTCATAACCCCACTGCATTGAATAAGTATTCTCAACAGGAAGAAGCTCTATTGCAGTTGCAATTCTTTTATCTGCTATTTTATCTATATTTTTTATTGCAGATGCAAAAGTACCTTCTTCTGTCATAGTCGGTATATTCACTTCTGCTATAATAAGACCTTCTAAACCTCTTAACGGCTCATTTGGCTTTCTGACGATTCTTCTCGGATCCTGACCATTCAGCCAAGATTCATTCTTCCATTTATAATCATCAGAATAAATTGAACTCCAACCATTAATATCTTCTTGTTTTTTTGCGTAAGGATCTTTTACCAGATTAACATTGTTTTCCTTTGTGATAACTATATATCTATACTTGTCTTCAGGCTTTGCATCAATTCCTTGAACTTCATATATACCTTCACCTTTATTTTCCATTGGATATATTTTAGATTCATCATTTTTTGGCATTATGTCAGTAATAGCTACACCAAAACCTGCAACACCTGCCAGTTTTACAATTCTGTCCTTCATATTTGACATACCGGCAACAGCTTTATCCGCGACTTCTACAAACACAGCCTTTGCATCTGGAAAAGAAAACAATTTAAAATTTGTTTTTTCCGTACTTTTTATATAATTTGCTCCCCAGCTTATGTGTTCTCCCCATGCTCTTTTAAAATTAAGCTGATTAGTCCTTGCATTGTTTTCTCTGCTAATATTGTAACTATTCCCAATACTTTGAATTTTCATACACACTCCTATATACTTATATTCAAACTTCTCATTAATATTTTTGCTAGCTCTTTAGAACTATATTTATAAACTATCTTGTGATACGTACCCAAAATCTTTTAAAATTTTATCTTTTTTTCTCCAATCTTTTTCAACTTTTACTTCCAAACCCAAAAAGACCTTTTTATCAACTATACTTTCCAATTCTTTTCTTGCCTGCGTTCCAACTATTTTTAATAAATTTCCGCCCTTACCTATCAGGATTCCCTTCTGACTTTTTGTTTCACAATAGATATTGGCATAAATCCTGTCAATATCATCATTTTCTTCGTACTTTTCTACTTTTATTGCAACAGAATGAGGAATCTCGTCTTGAGTATTTAATAGTATTTTTTCTCTTATTATTTCTTCAGCAACAGAACGCATGCTCTCCTCTGTTACAACATCATCAGGATACAATTTTTCACCATCAGGAAGTTTCTTAAGTATATTATTTAACAGGGTATCCTTGTTTCTGCCGGTTTTCGCTGAAATTCTTACAATCGGAATATTTTCATCAAACAAAGTTTTATAACTGATAAGATTTTCTTCTATCCTTTGCATATTCTTTATTTTATCTAACTTATTCATTACAAGAATTATCGGAATATTTATTCCTTTCAGAATATTCTCTGCAATCCACCTATCACCTTTTCCTGCCGGTTCGCTTCCATCAACAAGAAATAATACTAAATCAGCATCAGGTACGGCAATTTTTGCCTCATCCAGTAAGAATTCTCCCAGTTTATTCAATGGTCTATGTACACCTGGCCTATCAACAAAGATTATCTGTCCATTTTCATCAGTCAATATCCCTTTTATGCGCTTTCTTGTCGTCTGAGCTTTATCTGTTGTAATTACTATTTTCTGCCCCAAAATCTGATTAAGCAAAGTTGACTTTCCAACGTTAGGACGTCCTAATATTGTTACAAATCCACACTTCATATACAAATTATATCACAAAATATTTTGGAACTGACATTATAAATTTGTAAATATTTGTAACAAATAAGTCAATAATTTAATATACAAAAACTTTATATATTTAAGGGTATTAATTTATTGGGATATCAAAGATGGGACTTGGACAACATATTAATATGAATATGCCTTATTCTGTACCTCCGTATAATTTTGGAGGGTACACCAATGCTGAGTCAAACGCATCTGAAAAGAAAGAAAAGAAAATAACTTCTTATACTGAATTCATTGAAATTGCAAAACAAAAACAAGAAGAAAAAAATAAAATAAATGCTCAAATTACGGAGCTGAATAAACAAAGCAAAGATTTAGGTACGCTTATTGATAAAGGAAAAAACGGCAAAGTTCAAGAAGACGGAACTATAAGGGCAAAAGAAACTTGGTCTGATTATAAAAAGTTATCTCCTTGGAAGAAATTACTAAGAGCCGGAAGTAACTTATTACAAGGAGGTTGGAAAGCTGCTACAAGCTTAATCGGTTATGAAACCGATAAAAAGACAGGAGAACGAAAATTTAATCCTGTTAAACTTGCAATAAATACAGTCATTGCCGGTGCTTGCATAGCACTCTGCGCATGTACAGCCCCTATTTCTTTGCCGATTATCGGAGCAACTACTGTTGGAGCAGCAGCATCAGGAACATTACTTGCTGCAGGCGGAGCATTTGCTGTTGCAGGAATAGTCAAAGGAGCAATAGGAATTGCCGATGCTATTAAAAAGAAAAATGTTGCAAAACTTGATAACGCTTGTCAAGACGTAGGTGAAGGTGTGACAATCGGTGTCGCAACTGTTGCAGGAGGAAGAGCTATGGGTACTATGCTCCAATCATACGAACAAGCTAATAATGCTGCGACTGTTGCCAGAGTTGTAAGCCGGAATCCGTTTACAAAATTATCAAACTTCCTCACAAGAACTGAATACGTTAAAGGAAGTAATAAATTCACACAATATTTTTACGATTCAACAATTAATGC
>CADBXV010000023.1 GCA_902798645.1 uncultured bacterium | reverse complement strand
CACTATTTTTGTTTTTAAAAATTCCTACCTGAAGTGTATAATTGTTTGCACCCAAGCATTTTACAATCGGATTTAGTCCGCTTCCGGATTCTTGAATTATTTCTTTTGCAACCTTTGCCTGTTCAGACGATGTGTATGTACCAATAAAAACTTTATATACAGTTTCATCTGAAGACGAAGAAACTACAGGAGAAGACTTTTCATTATCAGTACTTTCAACAGGCTCCACTACGCTTTCTGTTTTTTTAACGTCTTCAGCATTTTTCATAATATCTGTAAAACTTTGATTTTGATCTTCATTTTTTATAATTTCAAGTCTATTATCAACAATTTTTTTATCTTCTAAATCATCAATTGACTGCTCTTTATAATCACCGATTGAAGTATCCACACTCATTTTCTTTGATAATGAATTTATCATAAATGTCGAGATTAAAAGCATTCCGAAGAAAGATATTATAAATATTTTTACAAGCGGATGACCTTGCCTTACATCTTTTTTCATATATTTTTTATAACCGTGTCCAGTCATACTTTCCCTTTTACTTTTCCATTACACCTCTGACTTTTGTACAAGCCATACTAATATCATCTAATTCAGCTGAATATCTTGTCATTACATCAATTGCAAATGATTTAATATCAGTTATACCTAAATCACTCGTTAATCCGGAGGCCCTAACAGGCGCTCCTTCCGATAAAATATTAAGTCCTGTATGAATAAGAACTGAAGATATTGACTTTGTTGCAATAGAAACAGATAACTTTTTACTGTCAATCATTAAATCATCACCATTTCTTACAACAAAAATTCCTTTTTCTTCTAAAAGTTCTTTTATTATGCACATTAGCAATCTTTGCCTAAAAACCCCTTCACTGAGGTTAATTCCGAATTGCTCCGTTATAAAACTCAACATATACTTACTATAAATAGGCTCATTATTAATAACATCTTCTATATCAACCATCTCAGATAAATCAACTTTGCATTCACCACAAAATGCAACTATCGCATCACCTTGAATTTTGTGATTTTTATAAATCCAATGCGGTGCAAGTTGTGAACCTATGTATTTTATATCATCATCAATAAATTTAATTTTCACTATTCACCAAATAATAAATTTATGTAGTTGTATGCTTTATTATTAACCAAAGCTTGCTTTAAATGTTTACAAGATTCGCATTTACCGCAATGATAACGACCTGAATTATAACAACTCCTTACTAACTCAAGCGGAATACTCTCATAAATCGCCAATCTTACTATATCATCCTTACCATAATTTATCAAGGGAGCAATCACTTTTGGTTTCTGTAGAGTTGAGTATTCGAAAACTTTTGTCATTTCCGTTCTGAATTTTTCCGTATTATCCGGAAAGGTCTTTCCTTCATCTTTGTTTGCACCAAATATAATATAATCATATCCGTACGAATCTGCATACGCAGCTGCAATATTTAAAAATAAACCATTTCTATTTGGAACCCAAACGTCTTCGGCACTTTTTTCTGTACCTAAATTTTCTGTTGGTATTTCTTTATCAGAAACAAGAGCGGTATTCGTAATATCTCTTAACCAATCTAAATTAATTATTTTATGTTTTATTTTATAATACTCACATATCTTTTTAGAGGCAGATACTTCCTCATTTACGGATTTTTGACCGTAATCAAAGGTTAATGCAAGCTCTATACCATATTCATTTATGCCGGCTCCAAGTGCTACCAATGAATCCAAACCGCCGGACAAAAGTATGACAGATTTACTCATAATCTTCCCCTTCATACTCATTAATTAAATTTTGTGCTTCTTCTTTTAAGAATTTAGAATAAACGGGAAGCGAAATTACTTCGTCTAAAATATCACGCCCGTTAATATTATATAACGCAATCAGAGCATTTCGCTGAACTTCTTCATCTTCATCTTTTAAAGCTGTGCGTATTAACTCAGGAGCTTCTTCATACTCACTGTTCATCAACGCTTCAATTGTATTTATACGTACCATTGGCGATGAATCCATTAATGAAGTTTTAAA
This sequence comes from uncultured bacterium, assembly GCA_902798645.1. Lineage (GTDB taxonomy): Bacteria > Cyanobacteriota > Vampirovibrionia > Gastranaerophilales > Gastranaerophilaceae > CAG-196. The sequence continues at coordinate 49,332 of CADBXV010000023.1, read as the reverse complement.
CACACGCAACACTTTTGAATTATTTATGTTTAGCTTACCCAAAACCTCAACAATTTTTTCTTTTAAAAATGAAAATTTATCCCAAATACCTTGTTTTGCTTCCATTATAGCTACAAGAGGATCAATCGCACTTGTATCCCCTATTAATCCTAAAGCAAATGTTGCTGACTCTTTTACGTAAACAGATTTTTCATTTTCGTCTTTAACTACATCAATTAATGATGCAACAGCATATTTATCCCCTATTCTTCCTAATGCATCCGCACAAGCCAGCCTGACTTTGTAATTTTCATTTTTGTTATTTAAACAATATAACAATGTTCCGAGTGTAGAAGTGTCTTTATAATTTGAAATTGCTTTAGCACATAATACACGTATATTTACTAATTCTTCCGAATTATCCTGTTCTAAAATTTTTAATAAAAGCATGTTGACTAAAATAGAAAGTGTGGAACTTGATTTATGCGAATCCGAAAGTTTAATTACACCTGAGAGCAAATCATAATTTTTAACATTGAGTAATATATAATTATATATCTCTACCAAATCCGATACATCATAAAATTCTTCCAATTCGGTAATTTTTTTTATCACTTCTGCAGGAGGTTCCGTTTCAACCCCACATTCGCCTAATATCTCAGTAAAATTTAATGCAGTATTACTCACAAAATTAAGATACAATAAAAATCTTCTTTTATCAATAATAACAGTTTTAGATAATAAGTATATACTTTTGTGTTTACAAAACTTAACATTTTAAAACAAAAAAGTCAATTTTTTGATTTCGAATTACTTTATATATACATAAAGGTATTTTATAAGGAGTAAAAATGAAAGAAGAAGAATTAAATGCTACAATGTCAGTAATTGCAGATCCTATTAATAACGTATATAAATTAGATTCAAGACAAGCTGTTGAAGAGATACAAAGAATTTGCAGAATATTTGCGATATCAGACAAGCAAGCTAACAAACATAAAATGTTGTCTATCAAAAATTTAGCAACTTTCAGATTAGTATTAAGTAATAACTAATACAATCTTAATATAGTTTTAAGCCCTGATAAATCAGGGCTTTTTTGTTGTAATATTATGTATTTAATTTTGCATGTAACATAAAATATTAAGATTTGTAACAAAATAAACAACTTATGAAATTAGATATTTTAGAAATACTTTATATATATGTAAGATAAAAAAAAAGGTATAAGAAAATGTCAGCATCAATGAAGTTATCACATTTATTAAGCGTAAAAGCAGATTTGAATTTTTATCAAGGTCTGGAAATCTTTTATTCAGGTAAATATGAAAACAACGCAAAAAAATTACAAGCACAAGTTAAATTAGAAGCAAAATTTGAAGATGCTGTTGATGATGCACAAGATGTCGATAAGGAATGCAAAATCGGCGGTGTTACAATTAAAGCAAAAGGTGAAGTATTAAGTGATGCAGATGCAGAAGCATATGCACAACGAAAAATATCAAAATATGATGAAGAACGTTCACTTCAACTCGCAGAATTAGATGTTGATTATGATCAGTTAAAAACAATGTACGAAGCACTGGTTACAGAATTAACAACAGAAAAAGACTCATTAACACAATCTACAGCACAAAGCTGCCAAGACAACCACTTGTTACAATCATAATAAATTACATATATACTTTAGATGCATTATACATCAAAGAAGCAATTGTCATAGGTCCTACACCTCCCGGAACAGGAGATATAAAGCCACACGACGGAGATACAATATCAAAATCTACGTCACCTGTAAGTTTGCCGTTGATATCTCTATATATACCAACGTCAACAACAACAGAATTTTTCTTAACCATCTTACATCTTACAATTTTTTTACCCACCGCAGATATTACAACATCTGCGGTTTTTATTATTTCATCAAGATTTTGTGTATATGAATGGCACATAGTAACCGTTGCATTTCTTTTTAACAACATTTGCGCCATAGGTTTCCCAACAATATTTGAACGACCTATTACAACTGCGTTTTTACACTCTAGCGGTATACTATATTCATCTAACAACATCAAAATCCCTTGTGGTGTTGCAGGATAAAAATATGGCTCCATACCGATTAAAAGTTTACCTTGATTTTCCGGATGAAAACCGTCAACATCTTTTAGAGGCGATATGGCAGTTACAACTTTATTTTTATCTATATGATTTGGTAACGGCAACTGTACAAGTATTCCGGTAACTTCAGAATCATTATTTAACTCGTTTATTTTTTTTAAAAGAGTATCCTCGGATATATCGGAACTAAATTCTATAACTGATGATTTTATTCCGACTTTTTCAGCAGCCTTTTTCTTATTATTTACGTAAACCCTGCTTGCAGAATCATCCCCTACAAGGACTACTACCAAATGAGGAATCTTGACCTGATGCAAAACTCTCCCTTTAACGTCATTTAATATTTTTTCTGATACTTTTTTACCGTCTAATAATATCATTAATTATTCTCCTGAGGCAGATTTAATCGAAAATATAACTGCTTTACAGCATCTTTAACAACATCAGAGTTCCAATCTAATGTACCGTTTACAATTTTTTCATCATAGGGGATTGAGCCTAAAATATCCAAATCTGCTTCACGCATTTTATTATATATCAAGTCTAAATTCTGATTATTTACGTTGTTTACAACTACACCAAGTTGACCACCGTCAGCGTGTTTTACAGAAAATTCAGTAATTCTTTTGGTTAATTTCACTGATTCGTCTGTCGGATTTGCGACTATTAATGCCAAATCGATATTTGTTTCAACAAGCTGATTTAAATACTTTAAGTCAAACTCGCAGTCAAAAATTACAAAATCATATCTTTCAATCAATTTTTGGCAAGCATCATTAATTTGGGCAGTAATAGGACATCTGCAATCTTTAGCTCCAACAAACCATGACACTATTATATCGACATTATCGTTAATTGAAACTAAAATATCTTCAATTGCCCACTCTACAAATTCGTGCTTGGACATTCCTTCCGGAATACCGGTTTTATACTCATGTTTTCCGCTTCTTATACCATATATTGTATTTCTGATATCAAGTCCGAATGAATGTCCTAATTCTCCTGTTAAATCATTATCAAAAAGTAAAATTGATTTGTCGGGGAATTTTTCTTGTAAAACATTCATAAATGCTTTTGTTATTGTAGTTTTTCCGCTGCCGCTTTTACCTGTAATTGCAATTTTTGTTGTCAAAATAATATCCTCTTTTTTATAATTTTATCATAAATATTGTTATACATCATTTATATATTTTGATGTAAAAAAAATATTGTCAGGTGAAACCTGACCTACAGTGCTCAATTTACTAAAATAGTTAAATAACGAAAATTAAAACTTAAAGGGAATTGGGGCATAATGAAGTGAGCAAACAATGTAGGTAAGACAATAACAAAGCAAGTGCTGTTCGAGGGGTAAATGTCTATTTTATGATGGTTAATAAATTAGTACGTTCCATAGTACATTTACCCCCGAAAGTTCCGAGTTCACTTACTAAGGTCGAACCGTACAAATTCGTGAACGGAATTGAAGCCCCAAGAATTTCTTTCGTCCCTTTCTTTGACTGCAAAGAAAGGGACATATAAAATATAAAAACAAATATTATTATAGACAAAAATAAAATTAATACCTCTATCACATCAAATATATAATTTTTTGCATAAAAAAACAGAGCAGAAATCTGCTCTGTTTTTTTATTTAGATTATACTAATCTTCAATGATACTGTCATTACCAGCTGTAAGTTCAGGAGCGCCAAACATACCTTCAATTTCTTCTAATATTGCAGAAGGTTTTCTTGCTTGGTTACGTTGAGCAGCTCTTTTTTGAGCTTCTCTGTCACGTTCCTCGCTTGCGTATGTTAAGTGATGGAAACCGGTACCGGCAGGAATTAATCTACCAATGATTACGTTTTCTTTCAAACCTCTTAACATATCTTTCTTACCATCTACTGCAGCTTCAGTCAATATTCTTGTAGTTTCTTGGAATGAAGCAGCTGAAATAAAGGATTCAGTGTTCAATGAAGCTTTGGTAATACCAAGTAACATGTATTCACAAGTCGCTTCTTGACCGTCATGTTCTTTTACCGCTTTATTTTCATTTTCAAAAGTTTGAACTTCTACCAATTCACCGGGTAGTAAATTTGTATCACCTGAATCAACAATTCTAACTTTCTTAGTCATTTGCCTTACAATGATTTCTACGTGTTTATCAGCAATTTCTACACCTTGTGAACGATATACACGTTGAACTTCATCTACCAAGTATTGCTGAGCTTCTTCAGGACCGCAAAGTCTTATAATATCATGCGGATTAAGAGGACCGCTTGTTAATGGCTGACCTTTCTTAATCTTTTGACCGTTTGTTACAACAATACTTGCATCAATTGCAAACTTGATTTCTGTAGAAGAACCTTCTTCATTTTCAAGATATAATCTCGGAACATCATCTTCTATAACGATTTTTGCAGTACCATCGTATTCAGCCAAGATTGCGCAATCTTTTGGTTTACGAGCTTCAAGCAATTCTTCTACTCTCGGCAAACCTTGAACGATATCGCCTGTTTTTTCTCTTTCAAATACTAACGATGCTAACATATCGCCATGTTGAACAAGAGCGCCTTCTTCAACCTGTAACATTGTACCTGGGCTTATTAAGTAAGGACGTCCATTTCTGATTGTTACAGATTTTGCTGTGACATCTATTATTTTACCGGAAACTGTTGCGGTTTCACCTGAACTTGCAAGCTCTGTATCAAGTTTTATAAACTCGCCTTTTTTAACTGACGGTTTATTCTTTGTTGAAATTGTAGTTTCATAGTTTGTGCAGTTTAGTAATAACCTTCTTGATTCAGATAAATCACCTTTAACTGATGCTGATCCGTCATTAAGAGCGAGTACATCAGTCTTTGCAACAGGTGTCTTAGCTTCAATTACATCACCGTTTTTAACAAGTAACTCTGTTTGTAATGAATTGTTTAGTTTTGAATTACCTTCCAATTCACGACGAACAATTAACGTTTCAAGAACAACTATCTTTAAATTGCCTTTTTCATCAAGTTCAACCAAACCTTTAAGATGTGATAAATAACCTTGCATTTGAAGAACTAATGATGTTCTGGTTAAAGTTGCACCGTCTAAATTCCTTACTCTTGCTCCGTCTTTGTATTGGAGCTGAGTAACAGGAACAATGCTTATAAGTTCATCTGTAGATTCAAACTTAATTGAAACCTCTTTTGGCTCAATATAAATTGTTTGAACAGGTCTTATTAAAATTTGAACAGGTTTGTCTTCAATTGTTTCTTCTTCTAAAGAAGTTGTATCAATTTCTTCGTCTAAATCATCGATATCAAGATCATCAAAATCCATTTCCATTAATGAAACAATAGAAGTTTCTTTAACCTTGATACCTTTTGCAATTGTAGTACCTGCCTCAACGACAGAGCCTTCTTCCACTTTTAACTCAGACATGCTTGGTAATGTATGAACTTCACCGGGACGAATTGTAATTTCATGAATTACACCGTTAAATTCCTTAAATTCAACAATACCGTCAATATGGCAATATACATCTTTTACAACTTCAGTACCTGCAGTAACAAAAGTACCGTTTTCAACCATTCTGAGAGTTGCATCTTTGTTGAGCTGATGAACTTCTTCAGGAACAAAAACAACATTACCCGGTTTTGTAACTATTTGATTTTCATCAACTTCAATATCTAAATACTTAATTTCACCACTTGATGTAACAGAACATTCATCATCTATAAGTTCTGCTATAATCATTCCGTTTTCAACAGTTGTATCAATCGGAGCTTTAACAATGTATTTTTCGTCAGACTTTTTAACAGTCCATAATTGTTCTTTCTTTGTTTGTTCAAATTTTGCATTTGAAGGTGCTAAAGAAGCAATTACAATTGTTATTTCCTTACCTGATACAATTTTATTGATTTTGTTCTTGCCAGATTTAATTTCTTCTACAACTAAATCGTCTCCGTAACGAACTTCTCCGCCATGTTCAGAGATAATTAGAGTTTCTGCAAGTCTTTCGCCGGCTTTAACTTTTTGCTCATCTTCAACAAGTATCTTAGAACCGCCAGGTAAGTTATAAACATCACCACCAATAACCCAAACAATACCGTTTTTGTTTGCCGTTCTTGAGATATTACCTTGTCTGTCTTTCTTCTCATCCGCAACAAAATCCTCAAACAATACCATACCTGAGATATCAGCATTAATATCTTTTGTAGCTTTTTCTGTTAAACGAGATTCATTTGATGACGGCTTGAATTCAGCAAGTTTATAATCTTTTTCAACTTTTTGACCATCTTCAAAAAATACTGTCGCACCTGCAGGTATATGAATTTTTTCGGATTTTTTACCTGATTTTATTTCTATATCTGCCTCATATATAGAAACTCTTACGACATCACCGTGACGAGTTCTAAGTTCTCTTGTTTTCATCTTAGATTCTACAGTACCGTCAACAGTTGCGTGAATTTCTTTTGTTGCCTCTTTTACGCCTACCGCACCACCTGTGTGGAATGTTCTCATTGTTAACTGTGTACCGGGTTCACCGATTGACTGAGCTGCAATAATACCGATTGCTTCACCAACATCTACAAGTTTTTGTGAGGTTAATGCCCAACCGTAACATTTTTGGCAAACACCGTATTCGAGCGAACAAGTTAAACCTGAACGTACTTTTAGTTCTGTTAGATTTAAATGTGAAATCTTCTTAATATCTTTTCTGTCCATTGTTGTATTTTTTGCTACTAACAATGTTTTTCCGTCTTCATCAAATATATCTTGAGCAACAGTTCTGCCTAATAATCTGTCTACCAACGGAACAATAACAACATCACCATCCATAATAGGCTTCATATTAATATATTTATCACCGCCGCAATCTTCAGCACGGATGATTACATCTTGTGCTACGTCAACCAAACGTCTTGTTAAGTATCCTGAGTCAGCTGTTTTTAGCGCTGTATCTACAAGACCTTTTCTAGCACCGTATGATGAAATGATGTATTCCGTAACTGATAAACCTTCTTTAAAGTTTGATGTAATCGGCAAGTCAATGATTTGTCCTTGCGCGTCAGCCATCAAACCTCTCATACCTACCAATTGTGATACCTGAGATAAGTTACCTCTCGCTCCGGAGAATGCCATCATATATACCGGATTCAATCTGTCAAAGTTTTCGACTACTTGTTCAGTAAGCTTTGCGGTTGTTTCTGACCAAGTATCAATAACCTTTGTATATCTTTCAACTTCTGTAATTTCACCTTTTAAATATCTGTGTGTTGATTTTTCAATCTCTTTTTCAGCTTCTTCCAAAAGCTCTTTCTTTGTATCAGGAACTTGCAAATCAGAGATAGAAATTGTAACACCTGATTGAGTTGCCATTTTATAACCCAAGTTCTTAAGAGTATCAGCTAAATCTGCTGTTTTAGCTCCGCCGTATTCCAAATAGATTTGAGCCAGCAACTTATTCAAACCCTTTTTATCCATCTGTTTATTGATGAATTCAGGAATATGAGTTTTGTGTGTGTAAGTATTTTCCATTTTATATTTCCTCAATTTCTCTATTTTGTTATCGTAGGGTGTAGTTTTTACCACACCTATTATTCTTTCTGTGCATCAGGTGATGCACCCTACTTTATGCAAGAGCTTTGCGAACTGCTTCGTTGAATAAAATTCTGCCTACAGTAGTTTCAATTCTCTTACCTTTTTCATCACGAACTACAATCTTATCATGGTACGTAATTACTTTTGCTTCCAATGCTGCGATTGCATCTGCAAAGCTGTAGAAGTAACCTTTAACTTCTTGGTTTGGATCTTTCATAATAGTTAAGTAATACAAACCAAGTACCATATCTTGTGAGTGTGTAATAATCGGTTTTCCGTTAGCCGGAGCCAATATGTTATTTGTTGCTAACATTAACATTCTTGCTTCAGTTTGCGCCTCAATTGAAAGAGGAACGTGAACAGCCATTTGGTCACCATCGAAGTCAGCATTGAATGCTGTACAAACTAACGGGTGAAGTTGAATTGCACGACCTTCTACCAACTTAGGCTCAAATGCTTGAATACCTAATCTGTGAAGGGTTGGAGCACGGTTCAACATTACAGGGTGTCCATCAATTATTTCCTCTAAAATATCCCAAACTTTTGCATCTGAGCGTTCAATCATCTTCTTAGCAGATTTAATATTTTGAACGTAACCTCTTTCGATAAGTTTATTTACAACAAACGGCTTAAATAATTCAATTGCCATTTCTTTCGGCAAACCGCACTGGTTAAGCTTTAATGTAGGACCTACAACGATAACTGAACGACCTGAGTAGTCAACACGTTTACCTAACAAGTTTTGACGGAAACGACCTTGTTTACCTTCAATAATGTTAGATAATGATTTTAATGCTCTGTTATTCGGGCCAACAACTGTTCTTCCTCTTCTGCCGTTATCTATAAGTGCGTCTACTGCTTCTTGAAGCATTCTCTTTTCGTTTCTTACGATAATTTCAGGAGCGCCCATTTCAAGAAGTCTTTGTAAACGGTTGTTTCTGTTAATTACACGTCTGTATAAGTCATTCAAATCAGATGTTGCGAATCTTCCGCCGTCTAATTGTACCATTGGTCTTAAATCCGGCGGTGTAACAGGAAGTACATCCATAATCATCCAAGTAGGCTCAGTTTCTGATGAAATTAATGAATCTAATAATCTCAATCTCTTAATTAACTTGCCTTTCTTTTGAACAGATGTAACACCTTCAGCTAATTCTGTTCTTATTTGTTCTGCAAGTTCTTTGGTATTGATTTCTGACAAAAGTTTTTGAATTGCTTCAGCACCAATACCAACTTCCAGTTTTGATTCTTCGTTTTCTAATATAAAGTCTTCATATTCTTCTTCACTAAGTAATTGGAATTTCTTGAACGGTGAATCAGCAGGATCAATTACAACATAGTTATTAAAGTAAATAACCTGTTCAAGATCTTTAAGAGTCATATCAAGAAGTAAACCTAAATATGAAGGAATACCTTTTAAAAACCAAATGTGAGAAACCGGAGCTGCAAGTTTTATGTGTCCCATTCTGTGACGTCTTACTTTACTATCTGTAACTTCTACACCGCAGCGTTCGCAGATAATACCTTTGTGACGTACTCTTTTATATTTTCCGCAATAGCATTCCCAGTCCTTTGTAGGTCCGAAAATTCTTTCGCAGAACAAACCGTCTCTTTCCGGTTTTAATGTTCTATAGTTAATTGTTTCAGGTTTTGTAACCTCGCCATAAGACCACTTCAAGATTCTTTCGGGTGAAGCAATACTTATGCGTATATAGTCAAAATAATCTATACTTGTTGACATTTTTAATTTTCTCCTTTTTGTTATTGAAGGGAAGATAATCGAGGGATTGATTTCAGAATATTGCTAAATCGTTCCCTCATATCTTCTTATAAATCACCCATTGTTGTAGAAGTCTCAAAGAAATTGATATTTAAGAGTTCTGAATCTATATCAGACAGAGTTCTCTTTGGAGCAGCCTTTCTAAGGTCGTCCATATCAGACATCAAATCAACTTCCATGCCGTTCTTCTTAGCAACTGTAATATCCAAACCAATACTTTGTAATTCTCTTACAAGTACCTTAAATGATTCAGGGATACCCGGTCTTGGGATGTTATCGCCTTTAACAATTGCCTCATACGCTCTATTTCTACCGTTAACATCATCTGATTTGATTGTTAACATTTCTTGAAGTGTGTAAGCAGCGCCGTATGCTTCCAACGCCCAAACTTCCATTTCACCGAATCTTTGTCCGCCGAACTGAGCCTTACCGCCTAAAGGTTGTTGTGTAACAAGTGAGTAAGGACCTGTTGAACGAGCGTGAATCTTATCATCTACCAAGTGAACAAGTTTCAAGATATAAGAAAGACCTACTGCAATCGGTTCATCAAACGGTTCACCTGTTCTACCGTCAATTAAGTATACCTTACCGTCAGGTCTTACCCAATCACAGCCTGATTCTTTAATACCTCTTAACAGTTCAGCCTTTGTTGCGATTTCTGATTGGTTATCACCATATCTTTCATCAAAAGAAGGTGCTTCGTAGTGGTCTTTTGTTAAGTATGCAGCTAAACCAAGCAAGCATTCATAAGTTTGACCTACGTTCATACGAGAAGGAACACCTAGTGGGTTTAACACGATATCAACAGGAGTACCATCAGGTAAGAACGGCATATCTTCTTTTGGTAATATTCTTGAAACAATACCCTTGTTTCCGTGACGACCTGAAAGTTTATCACCTACAGAAACTTTACGTTTTTGAGCAATGTAGACTCTGATAACAGTGTTTGCTCCCGGTGGAAGTTCGTCGCCCTTTTCTCTATCGAATACCTTAACATCGACTACGCGACCGCCTTCTCCGTGAGGAACTCTTAGTGAGTTATCTTTTACATCTCTTGCTTTTTCCGCAAAGATTGCTCTCAAAAGTTTTTCTTCCGGCGGATGTTCAGATTCACCTTTTGGTGTAACTTTACCAACTAAGATATCATCAGCGTATACTCTTGCACCTATACGAACAATTCCTCTTTCGTCTAAGTGTCTTAGAGCTTCTTCTGATACATTCGGAATTTCTCTTGTGATTTCTTCCGGTCCTAATTTTGTTTGTCTTGCATCAATTTCTAATTTTTCAATGTGAACTGATGTAAATATATCATCGTGAACGCATCTTTCAGAAAGTAAGATAGCATCTTCGAAGTTATATCCTTCCCAAGGCATATATGCAACCAAAATATTTTTACCGATTGAAAGTTCTCCGCAGCTTGTAGAAGCACCGTCTGCGATTACATCGCCTGCTTTTACCTTATCGCCTTCGTGAACAATCGGTTTTTGGTTAATACATGTATCTTGGTTTGAACGAACATATTTCATTAAAGTGTGTAAGTGTTTTTTGCCGTTTTGATCGGTAATTATAATTTCTTCACCGACAACTCTTTCTACAGTTCCGTCAACTTTAGCACAAACTACCATACCTGAGTCTTTTGCTACACGTCTTTCCATACCTGTACCTACTACAGGTCTTTCTGTAATAAGAAGCGGCACTGATTGACGTTGCATGTTTGAACCCATCAGAGCGCGGTTAGCATCATCGTGTTCAATAAACGGAATCATTGATGTTGCAACTGATATAATCTGAATCGGGCAAACACCAACGAAGTCAACTTTTGAAGAATCACACATGATAAATTCTGATTTATAACGAACCGGAACTTGTTTTTGCTTAAATGTGTTATCCTTATTTAATTGAACATCAGCAGGAGCACAACGGAAGTTTTCATCTTCGTCAGCTGTCATATAAACAACTTCGTCTGTTACTACACCGTCTTTAACTACAAAGAACGGAGATTCGACAAAACCGTAGTCATTAACTCTTGCGTGAGTAGCTAATGAACCGATCAAACCTGCATTAGGACCTTCAGGTGTTTCAACAGGACAAATACGTCCGTAGTGAGAAGGGTGAATATCACGAACTGCAAACCCTGCTCTTTCTCTTTGTAAACCACCAGGTCCTAAAGCCGAAACACGTCTTTTGTGTGTTAATTCAGCTAACGGGTTAATTTGATCCATAAACTGTGATAATTGTGATGAACCGAAGAACTCTTTTAATGATGCAACTAAAGGTTTTGTATTAAGTAAGTTCAACGGTGTTAAAGTTTCAGAGTCTTGAAGTGTCATTCTTTCTTTAACGATTCTTTCTATTCTTGAAAGACCTACTCTGAATTGGTTTTGAAGAAGTTCGCCTACAGAGCGGATTCTTCTGTTTCCTAAGTGGTCGATATCATCAAGAGTACCTTCATCATAAGTTAAGTTGATTAAGTATTCTATTGATGCAACGATATCTTGAACAGTCAATGTTCTTTGGTTTTTAGGAATATTTAAGTTTAATTTTTTGTTTAATTTATAACGACCTACACGACCTATGTCATATTTCTTTTCATCAAAGAATCTTGATTCCAAGATTTGACGTCCGCCTTGAGCAGAAGCCGGATCACCGGGTCTTAATTTTTTATATAAATCAATTAAAGCATCATCAGTTGTTTCTGTTGTATCTTTATCCAAAGTCTTTTTTAAGAACTCAAAGTGAGTAAATAAAGATTCCATTTCAGTAACTGTTATACCCATTGCCTTAAGTAATGTTGTAGCAAGGATTTTTCTGTTTTTATCAATCTTAACGTAAATTACGTCATTAGAGTCAGTTTCAATTTTTAACCATGCTCCTCTATTAGGAATCATAGTTGCATTGTATAATCTCTTACCTGTTGGAGAGATTTCTCTTTTGAAGTAAACACCCGGTGAACGAACAATTTGAGAAACGATAACACGTTCTGCACCGTTTACAATAAATGTACCTTTATCGGTCATTGTAGGAATATCACCAATGTATACTTCCTGTTCTTTTATTTCACCGCTGTCACGGTTTACTAATCTAACCATTACACGAAGTTGTTTAGCGTAAGTTGTATCGTGGATACGAGCTTCTTCAACTGTGTATTTTGCATTGTCAAACGTGTAATTAGGCAAGAAGTGCAACTCTAATCTTCCTGTATAGTCCTTGACAGGAGAAAAAGCTAACAATTCCTCTTTAAGTCCTTCTTTTAAAAACCATTCAAATGATTTTTTTTGCACGTCAATTAAATCCGGTAAATCGTCCAAACGAGTATTTGGTATACCCATTGGCGTTACTCTTTTTGCGTATTCTGTCGACATTAATTCACCTCATTTGTCTTGTGTGATGTACGTTATAATTTATATTATCGGGTAGTCAAACGTAACTAAGACTGCGACATACCTGTTTATATTCAATTGTAATTTTGCAGTATGTACTGCGCTATTTTTATATTTTCAACCTTGTTTTTTAGGGGAGAATAATTCCTTCCGGTATATTTACCCCAACGGACATAAGTATCCCATATACATGACCGCATGTTATTCCATCATACCCCGTCAAGATTAGTAGTCAACTAATAAGGGTAATTTTTACAATTATTTACAATTTTTATTAATAGAAAATATTTATTTGATAACGGATAAACCATCTCACTAACTCTCCCCATAGGGGAGCACTACTGTCCGAGATAAATTTAAATAAAATCCGGTAAATCAATATAAAAATAATCTTTTGAGCATTTACTACTAAGTAAAGATTCAAAAAAAAATATTTTATAATAAGCTGGATTCCTCGGCTTAATCAGCCTCGGAATGACATGGCGCGAAAACTACCGACAGAGCGTCATTTTGAGGAACTGTGTTCCGAAAAATCCAGCCTTTTATTAATTATTTTTATTTAATCAAAAATTATCTCGGACAGTAGTGCCATAGGGGAGAGGACTGCTTGCATATTAGATAACAAATAAGTCCCTTTCTTGGAAGATGGGTGACTGTCGTTTGAGCATTAGTAAGCTAAGAATGTAGGAAAAGGTTTACATAAAATAAATATCGTGTCTTTTTATAATTTTAAGACACGATATTTGTATAATACAATTTAAGTATTTATTTAACATCTTCCTTTGATTTCTTTTTCTTTCCTGAAGCGTCTGTTGATTCAACTTTCGCACCTTTATTACTTGGTTTTGAGTCAACGGATTTTGTATTTGTATTGGCACTTGCATCAGCTTTCAATACATTTGGACTTGCATCAACTGTTTGACTATGTGGATTTGCAGGATTATTTTGGTTAGGTTTATTGCCTTTAACCGCATTTAATTTAGGCGGTTGTCCTGCTCTATTTGCGTTTTGAGAATTCATCGGATTTACACCCTGTTGATTGTTTTGGCTATTACCTGCCGTAAGCGGACTTTGCGGATTATTACCGTTTTCTCCGTTTTGTTGATTTGCCGCTGCCATCGTAATTGAGTTTGCACCTCCTGCTTGTTGAGAGTTTGCAAAAGTTTCTGCATCAGGAGGAACTTCTAAATCTTCCGGCATCTCAAGTTCAAGATCTTCAACTACTTCTTGCGCACCTGCATAGTTATCCAGTTCTTCCAAATAAACACCTGTTGTTTCTTCACCAAGTGATTGAACATCACGACGTAAATGTATTTCTTCTGAAATGGCACTTGCCATGTTTTTTTGTTCAAATACGGCATTACCGCTTACACCGGTTGCGTACAATCCTAATGCTATAAACGGGGTATTCCAACCAAAAATATTTGTTGCCATAAGAATTCCGGTTGCAGTGCCAGCACTTGCAGCATTCAAACCTTGTGCAGCCATTTCAACATAAGCCATAGTTCTTGTTGCTTCGTCAAATCCTTCAACATATTCTGTCATACCTTCTATTTCTGCAATAGAAGCAGCACTGTCATCATACATTTCTTGAGCATCTCCGATTTGAGAGTACAAATCTTCAACACCTTCAGTTGCGTCATCACCTAATGTAACAATATCTTCTCCAATTGCTTCCATTGTAGGAACCAATTCTTTTAATACATCTTTTTCCTGTTGAGTTAAAGGCTCACCTGATAAAGCTTTTGTTTTAAGTGTATCATATTGAGTTCTGTAAAAATCAAACAAAGCTTTTCTGCCTTCTATTTCTTCATTAGTTTCTTCGCTCATTTCTTCAGCTTCTTCAGAAAGAGCAATAACTGTTTCTGTTGCATCAGCTAAATCTGACTGTGCTTGATTTAAAGCTTCAACACCTTGCGGAAGTTCACTTTGTTGTATTTGCATTAGTTTATCATACTGTTCCTTATTAGGTTTTGCCGCTAAATATCTTGTTGCCTCAGCCGCTGCAAAACAAGCAGCAACTCTTGCACCCATTTTCTGAGACGTCTTTTCTGCAAGTTTCTTTGATGCTTCTAAAGACAACTTTTCGCCTGCTTTTTCAGCCGCTTTTTCAACAGCTTTTTGAGTAATTTTTGATAATACTTTACCTCCTATTGTACTCATTAAAGCTGTTGATACTACAGTGGCAGCACTTCCAGCCACATCAACCAATGCGCTGTAGCTTTTACCCCCGTCGTATCCGACTCTGTCTGCCGCAGCATCTTGACCGGCTTGTTTAGCGGAATCATAACTGACATCATCTATAATATAATCGTTTCCGTCAACTGAAGTCCAAGCTTTAACATTTTCTGCACCCCATCTTGCAACAAGTTGACCTCGCTGGTCTGCTGTTAAATCCATTTTTAGCACTTTTTGCGCATCTGATGCGTATATAAGCGCTCTTTGAAATTGTGCGTCACTGACAGAATTTACACCCATTTTGTACTCCTTTTACCGTTATTAATGTCTATAAATTTATACAGTTATCCTGTATTTACTTTTTTTATCGGCATTTTTTGATAAAAACTTTAGTAAAATCGGTAAAATTTTTACATTTCTTTACATTTAAGAGCAGAAATAACAGAATAAGCATTATTGTTTAACGGATAAACCCTCTCTCTTAAAAGAATATTAACAAAACCATGGTTTCCAGTAAAAATAAGAATAAAAAATATATCTACAGTACGGTACTACATCAATGGATTTATTCATGTTAATATTATCTTATGAACAAGATCAGAGCTTTAATTAACGACGATTTAGACAAGATTAAAAATAAATTAAACCAAATATCAGGCTCAAACAAATTAGAATTTATAGACATTAACAGTTTTATTTGCGAGGGCTCAAAACAGATTCGCTCTATCTTAGCTATTTTATATCTAAAATCAAATAACATCGAAATAACGGAGAACATCATAACGCTATTATCAGCTGGAGAAATTATACACAATGCTTCGCTGTTACACGATGATGTTATAGATAATGCAGAATACAGACGAGGAAAACCGAATTTATCAAATATTTATTCTGCAGGAATCTCAGTTTTGACAGGAGATTTTTTGTTATCAATAGCGGTAAAACTATTATTAGAACTTCAAAATACTAAAATTCTTACTTCTTTTTTGAGTTCGACACAAAAAATGAGCAATGCAGAGATTTTTCAATATTCAAAAAGGAACAAAGATTTATCAATTGAAGATTATTTAATCATAGCAGAAGGGAAAACAGCATCATTGTTTGAATCAATATTGGAATCATCGGCAATTCTTGCTGATATTAATACAATTCAGGCAAAAAAATTTGGCAGAGATTTTGGAATTATATTTCAAATTAACAATGATTTTTCTGAGGATTCAATAAAAAATGACATACAAAACGGATTAAAAACTGCTGTTAATATTTTAGGTATTGAAAAAAGTTCTGATTTTAAAGATAATTATAAACAAGAGATGAGAAAAATTATACAGACATTCCCTGATAATAAATATAAACAAGGGTTAATAGATTTAATAGGTAAATTATGATAGATAAAGAAAAATTAAAAGCAGACTTAAAAGAAATAGTTGATACAGTTGTATTTGTAGTAGTTGCTTTAATATTAATAAGATTTTTTATTGCTGAACCAAGATATATCCCGTCAGGTTCAATGCTTCCGACTCTTATAGGGAAACCGGGATTTTTCGGAAATGGTGACAGAATTGTAGTAGAAAAAATATCAAAATACCCAAGTATAATCAAACACCACAATTTTGAGTGCTATCCGAAAAGAGGAGATATTATGATATTTTATCCTCCTTTTGTAAAACTTAGTGCCAATCCGATTGCTGTATTCAGCAGGCTAACAGGATTATTCTGTAATGACATCGCTTATATAAAACGTGTAATTGGTTTACCCGGAGAAAAATTTGAAATAAAACAAGAATCTAACGGCGCATATCACGTCTACATTAATGATAAGCCTTTACAAGAAGACTACATAATGAGTGAATTTGACTATATACCTTGCCGTCAAGATATGAACTGCGGACCGTTTATAATCCCTGAAGATCAATATTTTATGATGGGAGATAACAGAGGTAACTCTCAGGACAGCCGTTTTTGGGGAACTTTACCGAGGGAAAGATTTATCGGACGTGCTGTTTTTGTATTTTGGCCTTTAAACAGAATTCAAATTTTGAATTCTAAATAGGAGAAAATAAATGCTAAAAGACGGTCAAAAGTTTGGAGCATTCATTATTCCTACAGGCATAGGTGCATCAATCGGAGGTTTTGCAGGAGATGCCAGCGTTTGGGCAAGAAAAATCTCCCAAAAATGTAAGCTTTTAGTTAACCCGAATGTAGTTAATGCAGCATGTTTTTCAGGAATTAATGAAAATATGCTGTATGTAGAAGGGTATTCTCTCGATGAATTTTTTAGAGGCAGGTTAAACTTATTGCCGTCAAATAACAACAAAATCGGAATTGTATTTGATAAATCAATATCACAAAGAGTTTTAAATGTTCATATAAATACAATAAACGCAGTAAAAACTGTTTACGGAATAAATATTATCGGATACGAGATTACGGATTCTCCGGCAGGAATTGAGTTTTTTATTGATAAATCAGGTGTTTCAACAGGAAATGTTAAAAATTTAGAAACAATAAAAATTGCATCGAAAAATTTGTTAAAAAAAGGTGCTGATGCGATTGCTATTGTCTGCTCATTTCCTGAAGATGAAGGAAATGATTACGCTAACGGAACTGGTGTTGATCCGGTTGGCGGGGTAGAAGCTATAATATCTCATTACATATCAAAAGAACTAAAAATTCCATGTGCTCACTCACCTGCTTTTGAAAATATAGAAATTTCAACTGAGATTGTGGATTCAAGATGTTCTGCGGAATATATTACACCGACATTTTTACCTTGCATATTAATAGGCTTAAGTCAAGCCCCAAAATTATGCAATCAAAATAACGGAATAAACATTAATGATTTGGATTTTCTGGTTTTACCGCATAATTCTCTGGGATGCATTCCAGTTTTTGAGATGCTTAAACGCAATAAACAAATATTTGCTGTAAAAGAAAATCAAACAGTGCTGGCTGTAACAGATAAAATGCTTGGAATTAACTGCACAACTATTAATTCGTATTCAGACATCTTTAATTTTATATAAAATTACCCTCTTGTATTAGTATTTTCAAATATTGCTCTGCCCTGACTCAATGCAAGCATCTTAATTGAGCAAACACCTTTTTCTCTATCCATAACACCAATACTTGACAGTCTTGCAACTACAAATTCGTTTAAACTGTCCGGTGAAATGAATATCGGACAAGTATTATTACATTCTCTGTTTGATCCGAACGGACAAGTCATTTTAACCTCCCCCATTAAATTTCCAATTCTTTTAATGCTTGAGCAAGCTGTTCATCATTAGGAGCTTTGCCATGCCATCCTGCTTGATTTTCCATGAATGAAACACCTTTACCTTTAATTGTGTTAGCAATAACAGCACAAGGTTTTGTTGATTTTTTTGCCTGCATATAAGCATCATATATTTGATTATAATCATGACCGTTAATTTCAATAGTATTCCAATCAAACGCTCTGATTTTGTCATTCAAGCTGTCTAATTTCATAACATCTTCCGTATTACCGTCAATTTGTAATCTATTTCTGTCTATTATTGCAATTAAATTATCAAGCTGTCGAGCGCCTGCCTGCATAAAAGCTTCCCAGCAAGAGCCTTCCTGAAGTTCACCGTCACCGGTATAAACAACAACTGTCGCAGAATTATTATCCAATTTTAACCCTAACGCAATACCGCATCCTATCGAAAGTCCTTGCCCCAATGAACCTGTTGAGGTTTCAATACCCGGTAAACAACTTTTTGACGGATGTCCTTGTAATCTTGAGCCAAATTTACGAAACGTCATCAGTTCTTCTTCGGGGAATAAACCATTCTGAGCAAGAACAGAGTATAAAAGCGGTGAAGCATGACCTTTTGAAAGTATAAATCTGTCACGACTGTCAAAATCAGGTGATTTATCCCACATTTGAGGAATGTTTAAGCATTTTTTATACAAAACATTTAAAATATCAGCGCCTGATAATGAACCGCCGGGGTGTCCTGACTTTGCATTATGCACCATTTTAAGGATATTTTGTCTTGTTTTTGATGATGACAATCTTAATTCACATAATTCTTCTTTTTTTAACATGTTTTATCCTTTTGATTTATACGTAACAACTTTTAATAAAAATAACGGTAATGCAGGAAATATTCTCTTAAATCTCTCCGGCTGGCATATTGTTCGATAGAGCCATTCCAACCCTAATTTTTGATATATTTGGGGAGCTCTTTTAACCTCTCCCGACCAGACATCGAGACTTCCGCCTATACCGACCATCAAACACGGTAATAATATTTTTTTTGCATTATAAATAAAATATTCCTGCTTTGGCGAGCCAAGAGCAACGAGTACAAGTTTCGGATTATAATTTTTCAATTCACTATATATAACACTATCATCATTAAAATAACCGTTATGATAATATACTATATTTAATCCGTTAATTTCATTAGTAAGGTTATTTACCGCTTTTGTAATAACATCTTCTTTAGCTCCAACAATTGCAACAGATAAATTATTTTTTGCACATTCTTCAAGCATTCTTCTTGCAAAATCTATCCCCGGTATTCTTTGAACATTATAGCCTTTAATTTTTAATGCTATTTTTATACCAACACCGTCAGGTATAACCATCTCAGATTCATCTAATATCGTTCTGAATTTTTCATCCTTTTCTGCTTGTGCATACATCTCAGGATTAATAGTCACTACTTGAGAAACTCTTTCAGAGCGGATAAGTTCCATTCCCTGTTTTACCCCCTCTTCAAAAGTATAATCGTTTATATTTATTCCCATTAATTCTAAACTCATAAGTATATTATATATATAGTTATTGAAAAATACAATTGGAATTTACATTTATATCTATTTACAATATTTACTTGAAATAAAAAAAATTATATTCTAAAATTTTGGTAAATAAGAAAGGAGATTATTATGAAAAAATTATTAACAGTTTTAGCATTAATTGCATTGTCAGGATCTGTATTTGCAGCATCAGGCTTAAGCAAAGTTACAAATTCTATTAACAGCGGTTTAAATAAAGCAGCTCAAGCTGAACAGAATTTAAACAATAAGATAGACAAAGCGCAAGCTGACAGAGCTGCAAAAAAAGCAGAAGCTGAAAAGAAAGCTGCTGCAAGAAAAGCAGAAGTACAAGCTAAAGCAGATGCGCAAAAAAAAGCTTATAACGATACAAAAAAAGCTGTAGATAACGAAGTTTCATTTTGGAAAAGCTTAAAATTCTGGAAGTAAATTAGCAAAAAGCTTTATAAATAACTTTAAGGGAGAACAAACGGGTGTTGTTCTCCTTTTTGTATTTCTTATTTTCATGTATAATTAATATTATGATAGACAGATATTCAAGAGAAGAAATTTCTAAAATATGGGATATTGAAAGCAAGTTTAATTATTACCTTAAGGTTGAACTTGCTGTGTGCGAGGCATATAAAGAACTCGGTCGAATTCCTGCCGAAAAATTAGAAGAAATTAAAAATAAAGCCGCATTTTCAGTTGACAGAATAGATGAGATTGAAAAAGAAGTTAAGCATGATGTAATTGCATTTTTAACAAATGTCAATGAAACCGTAGGTGAAGAAAATGCAAAGTATATTCATATGGGGCTTACAAGCTCTGATGTTATTGACACAGCTTTTGCTCTGCAAATAATAGATTCTTCTAAAATAATAACAGAAGATTTAAACAAACTTATATCGACAATAAAAGAACTTGCATTTAAGCATAAGAATACAGTATGCATAGGGCGTTCTCACGGTGTACACGCAGAAGTTACAACTTTTGGATTTAAGTTGCTAAATTGGCTTGATGAACTTGAAAGAGCAAAGGAAAGCTTTATTTTCGCTCTTAAAGAAGTATCAGTCGGTCAAATATCAGGACCGGTCGGCACATATAGTAACGTATCACCGGAAGTCGAAAATAAAGCTTGTAAAATTCTTGGACTTACACCTGCCAAAATCTCTACACAAATAATCTCCCGTGACAGGCACGCAAAATTGTTATCTTCATTATCATTAATCTCATCAATAATAGAACAATTTGCAACTGAGATAAGACATCTTCAAAAAACTGAAGTAAGAGAAGTTGAAGAAGGTTTCAGTAAAAATCAAAAAGGTTCAAGCGCAATGCCCCACAAAAAGAATCCGGTATTATGCGAAAATCTTTGCGGTCTTGCACGTGTAGTTCGTTCAAACATGATTACGGCATTCGAAAACATTAATCTTTGGCATGAAAGAGATATTTCTCACAGTTCGGCGGAAAGAATAATCTTTCCTGATTCATTTATTTTAGTTGATTTTATGCTGCACAGATTTACTAATGTTATGGAAAATCTGGTAGTACACGAAGATAATATGCTTAAAAATACTAATTTATACGGCGGTGTGATATATTCTCAAAAGGTAATGCTAAAATTGGTTGATAAAGGATATACAAGAGAAGAAGCTTATAGAATTGTACAAAAACACGCACTAAATGCATTAAATGGCGGTGATTTCAAACAGGGACTAAAAAATGATAATGACGTTATATCTAAATTATCTGATAAAGATTTAAATTCTTGTTTTGATGTTGATGATTATTTAAAGAATATTAATACGGTATTTAGCAGATTTGAGTAATTTACGATAGCAAAAGCATACACTGCATCTATTGACGATAACTTGTTTTATCGGTAAACTTATATATATAAAAATTTTTAGAGAGGACTTGGGGTAATAATATGGAAGAACTAAAGAAGTTTAATACTGCAAAGTTTTTAAGTTTTGCACTCGGATTTTTCGGTTTACAGTTTGCTTGGCAAATGAGAATAATTTTATCGGGACCTGTAACAGAAAATCTCGGAGCATCTCCTTTTATATTTGGTCTTATATGGCTGGCCGGACCTTTTACCGGCATGGTGGTACAACCAATAGTCGGGGCTTTATCGGATAAAACAACTTCACGATTCGGAAGACGCAGACCTTATCTTCTTGGCGGAGCTTTATTATCTGCTCTTGCACTTTGGGCATTACCTAATTCTGAACTTATTACCAATACAATCGGCTCATCACTAAATATTTTAGTACATCCGCTCGCAGCGCTTTGTTTTGCAGCAGTAATGATTTGGATTTTAGATGCGTGTGTTAACATTGCTCAAGGTCCGTATAGAGCTTTAGTCCCCGATGTTATTCCTCAAGAACAACACTCGGTTGCTAATTCTTATATAAGTTTGGCAATAGGACTTGGCTCTGTTGTAGCAGCAGGTACTGCACCGTTTTTAAAATGGGCTTTCAATTATCAAATGTCAATTAATGCCCAGTTTATTATGGCTGCGCTTGCTTTCACATTAGGTATGACTTGGACTTGCTTAATGATTAAAGAACGCAAGTATGAACCAAAAGAAGATGAAAAAACTGAGAAATTTAATTTTATACAATCACTAAAAGATTTCTTTGCTCTATCACCTGAGGTAAGTAAGATATGCTGGATGCAATTTTTTACTTGGATCGGTAATATGTGTATGATGATATATTTTACACAGTACGCAGTTCATACAGTTTTTGGTGTACCGGATCTTTCAGCAGTAAGTGAAGCGATTAAATCTTCTTATGACCACGCAGTCCTTGCTGGTACAAACTTTTCTTCAATATGTTTTGCAATATTCAATATGTTTTGCAATATTCAATCTTGTTTGTTTTGTAGTTGCTATTCCGATTGGTGTATTAGCAGTCAAATTCGGAAATAAAAAAGTTCACATAATTTCAATGTTATCAATGGCATTAGCTTTTATCGGAATGGCATTCTGTCACGATCCTAAGTTCGTAGCTATTTTAATGGGTTTATCAGGTTTAGGCTGGGCAAGTATTTGTGCGCTTCCTTTTGCAATGCTTTCTCAATATATAAAACCGGGCACAGAAGGTTCTGTTATGGGAATATTTAATATATTTATAGCAGGTCCGCAAGTATTTGTTTGTACTCTTGTTTCTTGGTTTATAAACAGATGTTCATTTAATGTATTTGACGGTGTAAATTATCACTGGGAATACACATTTTTAATAGGAGCAATTTGCCTTGTTATTGCGTCTGTTATAGCCGGAATGGTTAAAGATAAGACTGCTGTGTAAACTTATGACAAATAACGAAGTTAAACAAAAGCAAATAAGAGGTAAAGTATATTTTTATAATACTGAATCTCTTTTTGCATCGGCAATTGCTAAAGAGTTAGGATATAGTACCGTTTTAAAATATACCGGTGATGTTGATTTAGAAAATGATATTTTAGAAGAATCACCGGATTACTTAGTTGTAAACGTGTCATTTTGCAATTTTAGGTTAATGCTCCACTCTCTTGAAAAAATAAAATCTTTATTACCGTCAATAAAAATTATTGTTACAGGAGAACCGTTTTTAACCTACAACACAAATGTTACTTATGAAAATCCGTTTATAGATTATGTAATTACGGGTGAAG
The DNA here is from genome assembly GCA_902798645.1 of uncultured bacterium. GTDB lineage: Bacteria > Cyanobacteriota > Vampirovibrionia > Gastranaerophilales > Gastranaerophilaceae > CAG-196. The sequence continues at coordinate 25,875 of CADBXV010000023.1, read as the reverse complement.
TAGAATACACCCTGCGTGATATTTTAGACGGTGAAGCTGATAATGATATACTGGGAATCTGTTATACCGATGAAAATATGCAGTCCGCCAAAAATGAAAAACGTCCGTTTATTGAGAATTTAGACAATCTACCGACACCGTCCAAACACCCTATTAAAAATAATACAATAACAATAGAAGTATCACGAGGATGTCCGTACCATTGTTTCTTTTGTTTGGCATCTGTTAATAACGGGATTGCCCACAGAGTCCGTTCTCCGCAAAGCATTGTTAACGAGATTAAATATTGTATAAAAAAATATAATATTAAAAATTTCTGCTTTAAATCAGACATCTTTAATTTTGATAATAAATGGGTAATGGAATTGTGCAGAAATATTACGGATAACGAGCTTAAAATACATTGGTCGTGTGATATTTTACCGAAGAATATTGATGAAAACATTATCAAACTTATGTACAGTTCCGGATTAAGACACTGCAGAATAGGTGTTGAAAGCGGTTCAAAAGAGATTTTAGAAAAACTTGATAAAGATATCTCAATCGAAAATATAAAACAAACGATTACATTACTAAAAAAATATAAGATAAAAACTACTTGTTACTACTTATTTGGTCTTCCTTGGGAAACCGAAGAAACGGCAGAAGAAACCACAAAATTAGCTATAGAACTTGATTCTGACAATGCGGTCTTTAACATAGCCGTTCCCTTTGCAGGAACTAAGTTTTTTGTCTATACGATGCTTAACAAGCTTTTTTCTCCGCAAAGCGAAACTGTTGAAGGAGAGAAACGCCCGTTAGCAAGAAGTCATTCTCTGTCACAAGAAAAAATTCTTGAGCTTAAAAACGAGGCTGAAAAAAGATTTTACAACAGACCTAAAAGAAAATTTAAATCATTAATAAAAAAACTGTTTAATTATCCGGCTTTAATAACCCAGGCTCCGCATCGGAACCTGTTACCCTTTTTCGTAAGAAGAAAATAAGTTCAGGCAGTGCAACAGCTAATAAAAAGCTGCTGATACCAACATTTGCCGCAATATTTATCGACTTAATTTTTATAGCTTTTTTAGCATATTTGTTTATATCTTTGCTGCCGTTTATCCCACGTGAAAATTTCTTAATTTCGTTTACAAAATTTATTATCTTCTTTGTATCAACAAATTCTCTTGGATCTCTCACACGATTTTTTAAATATTTTACACCGCAATATTCCTCACATAATTTTGAAAATTCCGAATTAGGTTTTTTGTCCAAAAACTCAATTACATCTTCTCTTTTATTGGGAAGATTTTTTGAGATATTTCCCAGTGATTCAATAAAGTTTTTGTTGTACATAAGTTTTGGATCTAGATTAACATTTGTTTTAAAAAGTTTTTTGGATAAACTATCTAATCCCTTTGCAAGATAAATCGGGAAAACAAAATTTAAAAACATCATCATGGAATTTTTAAAACCTAATTCCATCTGTTCATATCTATTTCTGCCGGTCCAAACTCTCCCTATTGTTAAACCGCCATCTGTTACAGCCATCTTATTAACATTAGACATATTTGCCATTGTTGAAGCCAGACCTTTAAATGATAGAGAACTGTTTTGAATGTTATTTTTTTGTTTCTTTTGTTTTTCGTTAATAATTTCAGTTAATTTAAAATTCAATTTTGGCAGAATAAATCCCATCAATGTAATCGGAATCAATGTCGACAGTGCAAACTTTCCTGCCTGCAACCGTTGGTATTTACCCTTATTATTCATGGCTTTTTTCATATCTTTAACCGCTTCAGGAGCTATTTCTCTAAATTTTTCAATATTATATTTTATTCCTTGGTCTTTTCTTTCTTTAAAAAGGCTCATATTAACATTAGGATTATACCCGCATTTTTTTATAAGCCAATTACCTAATCTATCCAGCAGAATAGGACCTCCCATCCATATTGCGGAAGTACCGTATTCATCAATAAAGCGTTCTCTTACCGCATTATTTGCCATTTGCTTTGAGTCTTTAAGATTTTGATTGTATGTTAAACCAAGTTTTGCCGGAATCTCTATACAACAGTCACGAACAAACAAAGGTGCAATGCCCCTGTTATTCCCAACTGCTGATATGATATTTATATATGACATTTAAATTTCTCCTGTTTAATCGTACTCAACCTCTCTAATATCCCGAAAGAGCCGATTAAAAAGAGTTTTTAGAGAAGATGCAAAACTCTGAGCCCTTTCGGGTTAGTATGATGAGTATGATGAAGTTTTGCATACATATATATCATAACCGTTCCTTTATGTGTAAAATCTTTATTTTCTAATTCTAACACAGACGAAAATTATGTAAATATTGAAATTGTATATAATATTTTTGGTAACAATATACAATATTCGGGAGAAGGTTAATTCTCTTACACTGCCATTACAACAATACCGTGTCTGTCAGCATATTTAATAACTTCTTCTTTGTCAACAATAATTGTCTCTCCTGCTTCAACAGCTATTAAGTCAGCTTTATATTTTTTCATTGTTTTCAATGTTTTCAAACCAATTGCAGGTATGTCAAATCTTTTGTCCTGAGATGGTTTTGATACTTTTACAATGCGAGAATTCTTCTTTGCAATCTTGCACCCTCTTTTAATACATTTATCTGTACCTTCGATTGCTTCAACTGCCATAATCATCTTGTCTTTAATAACAACAGATTGACCTATATCCAGTTTTCCGGTTTCTTTAGCAAGCCAGTATCCGTAATTCACATCATCAACTTGTTCTTGTGTCGGTTGAATTTTCCCTAAAACACCTGACGGTATCATTAAATTTTTAATAAACAGTGTTTGATCAAGTATTGTTATACCAATAGCTTCTAATTCTTCAATAAGCATTAACATAACTTTATCGTCATTTAATCTTACTGCTTTTTTTATAAATTCTATTGCTTTTGAGTCAAATTTAGGTCTTTTAAGTATTATTGTTTTGCTTACTTTTCCCAAGAATGTAAGTTGTTTTATTCCTTCATCCTTTAAAACTTTTTCAATTTTTAAAGCTTCTCCGGGACAAAATGAGTATACCTTTGAACAATATTTTTTTAATTGTTTATAATTATCACTTGATAAAGATACTGCAACAACATCAAATCCGTTTTCTTTTGCATATTGCGCCATTTTAACCGGTAATAAACCGTCACCGGCTATCAAACCTTGTTTTTGTTCTAAAACAACAGACATTACTTCCTCCCAATTCTTATCTAATAATACAATAAATGATTGATAAAAAGAGGAAAAATCTTTAAAATGTAAAGTTTTGTAACATTTTTAAAAAATATTACATAAAAAGCTAAAGTTTTAAAAATTTATGCCGATATATATAGTACAAAAGGGAAAAACAAAAGAAGTACAGAAAAGTTAAATAGTCAAGGGCATTTAGGGATTCGCCGAGAAAAGGGATAAATCATGGGCATCAATGTATCAACATCAATGGGATTTGAAAATAAACAATTTTTAAGAAATACGGCAAAAGAGATTTTGCAAAAAAATGGTGTTGAAGCAGAAAAAGCATCACAAATTGCACAAAAAGCTATTTCTGCAAACAATGAATTTATTTCAAATACAGAACTTAATATTTTAAAAGCATCTACTCAAGTTACATTGAATAGTTCTTTAAAAGAAACATTAAGGTATTTGAACGCACATGCAAATGATAAAAGAAAAAAATATGTGTTAGGTGAATTATGGGAACAACTTTCGGGTTCAATCATTGAGGGACAAGAGTACAAAGGTGAATTATTGGATTTTGTCATTGATGACAATACGCAAAATATTTTTGCAGCATAGAAACATAATATATTATCCTCCTCATAAAATCGGCAGAGAGCATGTTTGCTCTCTGCCGTATTCTATTTTTGCATATATTAAACATGAACTTTTACTATTACTTTTTTTACAGTTTTGTTTAGATTAACTTTTAAAGCAGGTTTATGAGCATCATGAGGGAAAAAAACAAAAAATTCGCCTTCTTTGATTTTATGGAATTCTTCTTGTGACTTACAGAATAAAAATTCAATGTCTTTTTCTTTATTGTATTTTTCTTCAACAGAACAATTAGAATAATCTGTTACCCCTGACAGTTCCTCCCCTGATATCATATATTGAATATCAATATAATCTCTGTGTGCTTCATACGGTGCATCATCTTTTGTTAAATAGGTTTGAACATTCGCATAATTGTTTTCATCAATCTGATATCTGCCATCAGACATGTTTTTTAAATCGTTATTTTTAATCCATTCAAATCCTTTTTTCAGGTTTTCAGAAATATTACAGTAAACTTCTGCTCTGCTTAAATTGTCTTTAATCATAAGTAATTCCTCCTATTAGGATATTATATCAAAAATTTATCTTAACAAAACTTTACATTTTAATAAAAAAAGTCAATTTCTTAAATCGAAAATACTTTATATACATGTAAGGTTACAAAAGGTTAGATAAAAGTTAGGTAGGTTCACTATGTTTATGGAATTCTGGATAGTCCAGAAATTAACACGTGAAATAAGCATCTTGGAAAGGCGTGCGATGAACGTTCGTACCAAGTTGAATCACCATCAAAAGTACGCCCAAGAGCAACAATGTTTGCGCAGTACTCGGAACAAGCAAGTTCAATGAGTGCAATGCAGCAGTTGCAAATGATGAAAGCAAGCGGTATGGTACCTTGGTTAAATAATCCGATTTTACAAGGTCAGTACGAAATGAGCGCATTTTACCAGTTTAAAGAACAGTCAATGAAAGCTTTAAAACAACAAGAGGTAGAAGCAATGTCAGAAATAGAAGAAGAAATCCAATTAGAATTAAATACAATAGAAGGGCAGTTAAAATCTAAGAAAGCAATGTTAGAATCTTGTCAAAATCTATTGAATGATCAGGTAAAAAGGTTTGTTCCTAAGTTTGGACTCGGATAATGAAGGAATAAAAGCAAATTTACTCTAAAAACTATTAGTGTGTAGAAAATGTGAAGTGTATACCTATTAACTAAAAATTCCCCTCGCCTCTCCCAAAGAGGCTTTTTCTTTGGTGTAATTTCATCCTATTGCATAAATATTTATTATATGAGATAATACATATCAAGGTTGGGAGTCGTAGTTAGAGCAGTTGATTAATCTGCTTTTGACAAAACGCTTTTATACCTTTGGCAAAGGATTTTGCCGTTTTTTCAGATTTACACTTTTAGAATGTGAGTACCTCAGAAAGTTATGAGCGAATTTAAGTTTAATTATGATTTTTTAAAGAAAAGTGCAACGTCAGGCAGTTGGCGCCGCGGTTATGAATATTACCAGAAAGATATGATAATGGAAGCTTATCCCGAAAAGAATTTTTTTAAGGGAAAAGTTAAAGGTAATTATCAGGATTTTTATATTACGGATTTAATTTTTAAGAAAAATAAGGTTGAAGCAAGATGTAATTGTCCTTTAAAAGAAGAATGGTGCAAGCACTCAGTTGCAATTGCGTTAAAAGCAATAGAAGACGGTGCTTACGACAACTTTATGTACGACAAATACAAGGTGGAGCCTGATATTTCAGATATTGATACAGCTCTTAAAAATCCGCCGAGAGGAAGTTATATATTCCATTTCAACCCTAAGAGAAGACAAAACTTCTTTTCTATTTTAGTTAGAGACAGAGCTACAAACAAGATTGTTCGTTCTTTGGAAGGTATATTGAGAGCTTTAATAGAAATACAAAAAGCTACACCTAATTTTGAATTGAACGATGCGCAGAAAAAAGAGGTTGCTCTTTTTCAAGTAATGTTGAAAATTGCAAAACAAGATAAAAAAGCAGGTTGGTATGATATTCCGATTACTAAGTTTGCACCTGTATTTCCTTTAATGTCAGAACTGGAAGAAGTTTTAGATGAAAAAACAAAGGAAAGGATTCAATTTACCGATAATGAGTGGAAACTTAATCTGGATGTATCTACTACAAACGTAAACGGCGGAACTAATATAGTTCTTGAACTGTTTTGGACAAGACCTGATAAAGAGGACACATATCCGTTTGAGGAAGTTAAGTATTTTTCTCGTCAGATTAGATGGGGAAGGTACAAAAATATAATATTTCCGATAAATATTGCAATGAATGAGCTTCCGCAGAGTATAATTAAATCTACATTTACGGATTTAAAAGATGCAGACGGCGGTAAATTTGTATATGAAGAACTTCCTCATCTGCAAGAAATTATGCCTGTAACTATTGCGGAAAATATAAGCGGACTTTTGATGGATCATAAACCGCCGTTAAATATAGTAACTTTGGGCATAGATTATGATCAATCACTAAAGGCATCTTTAGAATTTGATTATTCAGGTGTAAAAGTTCCTTATTCAAAGAGTAAAGATAAATCCCCATATATTTCAGTAAAAAGTGAAAAAGAGGATTTAGTTTATTGGATAAAGCGTGATTATGAGCATGAACAATTAGCTTATAATATGCTTTTGGCTTGTAAATTTGTTCCGATGCAGACTAACAACTTAGCACTGGAAAAAGAAAATGCTATTGATTTTTATAATTACTATATTCAGCAAGCAGGAGAAGGTTGGAAGTTTGAAGAACAAGATGATATGAATTTCTTCAAACTTATGAAAGAACCGTTTAAAATGTGCGCTAAAATTGATTTTTCCGAAGAATCAATTGATAGTATGGAAATTCAATTATATGGACAAGTTGGTGAAGAAGTTGTTGATTTTGACGAAATCTATGAAACAATCCAAAGCGGTGAAAAGTATGCAAGGGTTAGAAGTTTAGGTTTTGTAGAGTATCCGGCTCAAAATATTTATGCAATAATGCGTTCATTTAACTCATTTGATGCATACAGAAACAACGAAAATAAATTCTTGGTTAAAACTTATCGTGTAGGTTTGATTACAGAATTACAGAACCAAGGTTTTGAACTTGTAATGAGTGAAAAATTCCAAAAATTCTGGGAGCAGATATCAACCTTCTCTACGACATCTGAAGGTGTTGATATCCCGAAAAGTGTTAATGCAAAATTCCGCGAATACCAAACAAAAGGTTTCCATTGGCTATGGTTTTTATATCAGTACGGTTTAAACGGTATATTGGCTGATGATATGGGTTTAGGTAAAACTCTGCAGGCTTTAACTCTTTTACAAAAGGCAAAAGAAGTTGACGGTCCTATGCCTACTCTTGTTATTGCACCTACAACCGTTGTATTTAACTGGGAAAATGAAATTCAGAAGTTTACACCTGACTTAACTTGCTTAAAAATCCAAGGTGCAGACAGAAAAGGCTTATTTAAAGAAATTCCTAATTACGATATTATTATTACGAGTTATGCACTTGTAAGACGTGATATCGCAAAGCTTAAAAAATACAAATTCAGATACGTAATATTAGATGAATCTCAAAACATCAAGAATGCAATCTCACAAACAGCTCAATCGGTTAAAGAGCTTCAATCGGATCATAAGCTTGCTCTGTCCGGTACACCGATAGAAAACAAGTTGGAAGAACTTTGGTCTGTATTTGACTTTCTTATGCCAGGATTTTTGTTTAATGTCGCAGAATTCAATTATCGATACGTTACACCGATTATGGAAAGACAGGATAAGACCGTTGAAAAACGCTTAAAACTTCAAATATTCCCGTTCATCTTAAGACGTATGAAGCGAGATGTTGCAAAGGATTTACCTGATAAAGTTGAAAACATGGCATATTGTGAACTTACGGATGAACAGCGTGACTTTTATCTTGAAGTTCTTGACAGTACTAAAGAAGAACTATTCAAGAGTATTGAACAAAACGGTCTTGAAAAGAGCAGAATGTCTATCTTCTCCGCACTTCTCAGAATGCGTCAAATATGTTGTCACCCTCGCTTATACGATAAAGAACATGTTAAGGGTGATATGAAGTCAGGTAAGTTTGAATACTTAAAAGACATGATTAAACAAATCATTGATGAAAAACACAGAATACTTCTATTCAGCCAGTTTGTCGATATGCTTGATATAATCAAAGCTTGGCTTCAAAGAGAAGGTATTCCGTTTGAGTACTTGACCGGTAAAACAAAGGATCGTCAAGGTGCTGTAGAAAACTTTAATAATAATCCGAATATACCGATATTTTTAATCAGCTTAAAAGCCGGAGGAACAGGTTTGAACTTAACAGGTGCGGATTATGTTATTCACTATGACCCGTGGTGGAATCCAGCTGTTGAAGATCAGGCAACAGACCGTGCTTATCGTATCGGACAAACGAAAAAGGTATTTGTTTACAGGCTTATCACTAAAAATACGGTGGAAGAAAAAATACAAAAAATTAAAGGCAGAAAACGTGACCTTGTTGACAGCGTAGTTTCTATTGACAGAAACATTACAAAATCTCTTACAATGGAAGATATTAAAGACATTTTCTCTGTAGATTAAAAATAAGTTTAGATTAACTTTTATTTTTTATTGTATAATTCTGGTATGCTTAATTTATACATTACGTCATCAGAAAGAAGACAAGGAAAAACCTTTATAACTGCCGGAATATCTGCCACAATGCAGTCATTGGGGTATTCTACCAGTGTTTATAAACCTATACAAACAGCAGGTAAAGAACTGAACGGTTTTGTCCAATCTCCGGATTTAACTTTCATAAAAACAATTGATCCTTATATAAATTCTCACTTTTCTTATTTGTATAAAGAAAATACAGAACCAATGATAGCTTCAGAGAAGGACAATGAATTTATTGATATTGATTATATTAATAATGAATATAAGCGTATATCTTCAGTATCTGATTGTACTATGCTTGACGGTGACAGCGGGATTCTGAGTCCTATTGCGCCAAATACTTTGACTGCAGATTTGGTAAGAAAATTGGGTGTTCCCATACTAATTGTTACTCAGCCTGATTTGAATGCAGTCAATAATACATTGATGACAATTGCAGTTGCGTTGGAAAAAGGCATTGAAATCAGAGGTGTAATTGTTAATGATATTTCAGCGGATTGCTCCAAAGAGATTTTAACTTCTATTACAAGGATAATTGAAGAATTTACTAATGTAAAAGTATTGGGACTTGTTCCTCATCTGCCTTCTGGATATACACCCGAAGATTTAATAACTGCAATTTTAAACGGTATTGATATAGAGAGTATATTTAATGTAAAAATAGAAAAATTGGATATTAACTGATGATTATAACAGCAGGGAAATATAAAGGACGAAAAATTACCGCACCGGATGAGAAAATTACTCGTCCGACTCTATCCAAAACTCGTATGGGTGTATTTAATTCATTATATTCAATAATTGGAGATTTTAGCGGTAAAACTTTTCTGGATTTGTTCGGAGGTTCAGGAATAATGGGACTTGAAGCTTTATCAAGGGGGTTTTCAGAAGTAAAAGTTTTTGAAATAAATAAAAAGTCTGCTGAAATCATCAGAAAAAATTATGGTTCTCTAAAGCTAAATGCAGATTTAACGGTGGGAGACAGCATACATTTAATTGAAAAATTAAATAAAGCTTATGATGTTGTATACGTTGATCCCCCTTATCAAAGTGGTATTTATGAAAAAATTCTCTCAAAGATTAATGGTCGAATCATAATCTTAGAGCATGCTTGTGATATCAATTTTAAAGATTTTAACTTAGTGAAACAAAAAAAATACGGTTCTAATATAGTCTCATACCTCACTAAAATCAGCTAGTACAGACAAATTGTAAAAAAAAGTTAATATTATAGTCCGAAATCAGGACATTTTTGCAATATTGTATTAAAATATCTAATATGGGGCAGTAGAGAACTGCAAATAATAAGTATTTATATATTGTGAGGGGTAAAAGGTGTTGGATTTAAAAGAAAAAGAATCAATGAATATTAAGTTTGAAAATTTTATTGATACACTTGAGGGTGAAGACTTATTTGGCAAATGCAGAAGAGTTGATGAAGTTTTATCAAGTGGTGTTATGACAGGAAATGAAGGTTTGGGAATGGTTACGATGAATAAAGTTCAACCGGACTCAAAAATAAAAGAAAAAGACGGTTCTATTCATGATGTAATTATGCTTGGCTCAAATTCCTATCTTAATTTATCTACACATCCGCAAGTTATGCAGGGAGCGAGAGAAGCTTTAGAAAAATTCGGATATGGAATGGGAGCTGTATCGAACTATGCGGGTATAACTGAAATACATAAAGAACTTGAAGCCAGAATTGCAAAATTCCATGGCACGGAAGATTGTATAGTTTTCCCGTCAGGATACGGTGCAAATATAGGTATTGTTTCAGCTTTATGCGGCAAAAACGATGTAATTATCAATGATGCTGCTAATCACGCATCAATATTTGACGGTAATGTCTTGTCGGGTGCTGAAATTAAAGTATTTCCGCATAGAGATATGAAGGGTTTAGAAAGAATTTTATCAAGATTACCTGAAGAAAAAACAGGAAGATTAATTATTACAGACGGCGTGTTCTCAATGGATGGCGATATGGCTTATTTGGATAAGATTGTAGAACTTGCTGAAAAATATCATTGCCGAATAATGGTTGATGATGCTCACGGGGTAGGCATTGTAGGCCCTACAGGACGTGGGACTGCTGAGCATTATGGTGTTATGGATAAGATTGACTTGCATGTTAGTATGTTGTCAAAAGGTCAAGGCGGTCTTGGCGGATACTGTGCTGCGTCAAGAGAAGTCGTACAATATTTAAGACTGTATGCAAGAAGCTATTTCTTCTCTACTGCAATGCCTGCATCAGTTGCAGGAGGATTAAATGAAGTTTACAAACTTCTTGAAACAGATACCGCAGGAAGAAAAGAATTATGGGAAAAGACAAATTATTTAAAACAAAAACTTGTAGATGCAGGTTTTGATATAGGTCACTCTCAATCTGCAATTGTTCCTGTAATGATTTATAATGAACCGATTTTATTTGAGATGTATCAAAAACTCAGAGAAAGAGGTGTTTACGTTAATATTGTTACTTATCCTGCAGTACGAAGAAAAGAATGCAGACTAAGACTTTGTACAATGAAAGATTTGTCTTTTGAACAAATAGACAAAGCTGTTGAGATTCTTACAGAACTTGGTAAAGAATACGGTATAATAAAATAAACATATTTATCTATACAAATAAATACAGAAAGAGGATGACTCATTAAAGTCACCCTCTTTTTATGTTACAATTACATTATTAGGAGATTATTTTATGAAAACAGTTTTGGTAACGGGAGCAGGTGGTTTTATAGGTTTAAATACCGTTAAAATGTATTCTAATTATGGTTGGCATGTTCTGGCTCTCGTGCATAACAGAATTCCGAATGAGTTATACAATCTCAGTAATGTTGAAGTTATCAAAGGTGATGTTACTAACGAAGAATTTATGATGCAGTTTAAAGATAAAGTAGATGTTGTAGCTCATGTTGCAGGACTTGCAAAAGATATAGGTTCTGATAGAATTTTTAGAAAATTAAATTTTGAGCCTATAAAATTTTTATCCGAGCTGCCGAAAGATAAAATTGTATATGTATCAACAAGTGATGTATACGGAATAAAAGATTTTGAAAATGCTGATGAAAATACACCTTTGATAGAATTTCCAAAAAATCCTTATCCAAGGTATAAAATTATGTCAGAGAATTGGTTAAGAGAAAATTGTTCAAAATACGTAATAATACGTCCTGCTGCCGTTTGGGGAGAAGGCGATTTAACTTTAGAAAACCGTGTTATTGAATTTCTAAGAACTTCACCGTTTATTATTCACTTTGGAAAGTGGAAAGGCAAATGCCGTTGGCCTTTAGCGAATGTAAAAAATGTTGCAAAAACTATTGTTGCAGTAAGCCAAACAGATGAGTTTGACAATGATGCCATTACAATTATTGATCCTAAAAAAACAACGATAGACGAGTATTACAGGTCAGTTGCATTAAATAATTTCCCTGATAAAAATTTTCGAAATTTATGCTTGCCTATGTGGGTTGGTAAATTTATCGGCTTGATTTCAACAATATTATCAAATATTCTAAAACTAAGAGATCCGATTTTTGATCCTACTTTCTATGCAGTGCATCATGTGAGTTCAAATCTTGATTTCTCATCAGAAAGAATGCTAAAAGCAATTAGAACTCTGGAAAAAAGTGAGTGCAACAGAATTTAATCACTTAAAAATTCAGGCAAAATTTCATTACTCAGCATAGTGCCTTTTAAGTTAAAAGCAAAACCTTGTTCGGTTTTTATAATATAGTCTGAATATTTATCAAGAATTTTTTTGTATTTACTTTCAAAATTAACATCAAATTTGTGTTTTATTTTTTTTATATTAACACCTTCTGTTTTTCTAAATCCCAAAAATATTTCTTCATCAAGCTTTTCTTTGTCTGTTAAAATTCTTCCATATTCATGTTTTGTCGGATTGTTCATATATTGTTCTAATATACAATAGTTTGAATATCGGACACCGTTAACGTATCCGTGAGCTGAGACTCCAAATCCATAATATTCATCATTATTCCAATATGTTAAATTGTGCTTTGATTCAAAACCTTCTTTTGCAAAATTACTAACTTCATATCGCTTAAAGCCTGCACCTGTAAGCAAATAATTTATCAACTCATACATATCTGCTTGAATGTCATCATCAGGTATATTATCCGGATTGTGTTCACCCCAATATGAGCCTCCTTCTATTTTTAATCCGTAAGTCGATATATGTTGTATTCCAAGTTCTAAAAATTTACCTAAATCTTCTTTTATACAGTCTACGGTTTGAGAAGGAAGACCATATATTAAATCAAGGCTTATATTTTGAAATCCGACTTCTTTAGCATTTTTTACAGTTTCGAAAATTTGCTGAGAATTATGCCTTCTTCCTATTAGTTCCAATAACTTGTCATTAAATGTTTGAGAACCTATACTCAAACGATTGAAACCTATATTTTTCAGATCAGATAAATAATCCAAACTGCAGTCATCAGGATTAACTTCAATCGTAACCTCTGCACCATCATCAAGGGCAAACTTTTTAACTACCTTTGACAATAAATCTACAGGAATTAAAGATGGCGTTCCTCCTCCAAAATACAGTGTATTTAATTGCTCACCGTTGTAGTTCTCGTTTATTTCTTTTAATAGAGAGTAAATATAACCTGTTACTAAATCAAGTTTATTAAACGAAATAAAAGAGCAATATTTACATTTTGCTTTGCAAAACGGAATATGAATATAACACGCTCTTGGCATTTTGCATTACTCCATTTTACTCTATTCATCCAATTTTATAAAGTTAGAATCCCATCTTAAATCAAGGTATTTAATTTTTTTATTAAGCATTTTAACTTGCGGAACGAGAGTTCTTAATCTGTTAATTTTATCGTAAACACCGGCATTAAAGCTTCCCAGTCTGATACTTACTGTAGGGATTTTAACATAAACATCTTGCGGATTTCGATAATCTATATATTCGACTGTTTCACCGGAAGCATCTTCTATCATAAGAGCCAGTTTTCTGAAGTTTGAGACTTTTGTTTTATCCCAATTCCTATAGTCATCTCCTACACCATATGTAATAATTCTTACCGTTTTTATTTGTTCATCAAGCGGCATATAATCTCTGCCTATCAGTTTTCCGTCTGTTGAAAAAAATGCAATCGGTTCAACATCTATATCAGGAGCTATTGTAAGAGCCGGCGTTCGTTCAACAATAATTATTTTTAATCTGGCAGGAAATCCAAAACGCCTTATATAAACATCCTGCACAGGCTCTAATTGTTTTATACTGTTCTTAAGATTCTCAGTTTTTACAAGATAAATAGGTCTTGTTGAAACTTGATTTCTCCTTAGCGCAGATAATATTTTTTGCGAAGGCACAATTTTATTATTTACAATTTCTAACGCAGGACTATTAAGGCTGTCAAACGAATTTTTATGCAGTCTCCACTGAGGCATCTTAAGAAGCATATAACAAAGAGTAATAAGAGTAATAAGAATAAATAATTTCCATAATACACGCAATTTATTAAGCCTGCGTCTGGATTTTTTTACTTGACGCTGCAGTTTACGTTGTTGTCTGCGCCTGTTCTGGCTTGTTCTTGTATATCCTACATATTCTTCATCTTGCATTATTTATTCAACCCTACACTGTTAAGTATCATTAGTACAAGGTGGTCATAATCTATACCCATAACACTTGCTTGAGCCGGAAGGTCACTTGTGTCAGTCATTCCTGGGTTAGTGTTTATCTCTAAAAAGTACGGTCTGTCATTCTTAATCATAAAATCTATTCTTGATACACCGTTACAGCCGGCAAGTTGATGTGCTTTAACCGCAATGTCTTTAACTTTTTGAGTCGCTTCTTTGCTTAATCCTGTTGCAGGAACTATAAATTCAGACAAACCTTTTGTATATTTTGCATCAAAATTATACCATTCGGTTTTTGTTCTTATCTCAAGTATTTCAGTTGCAAATTCTTCTCCTGGCTTTCCTAAAACACCTACAGTTACGAAGAAACCGTCAATAAATTCTTCTATTAATACATCATCATTGTATTTAACAGCTTCTTCATAAGCTCTTTCAAGTTCTTGAGGCCTATTAACTTTTGTCATCCCAAAGCTTGAACCTTCCGAAACCGGTTTTGTAATCAGGGGATAATTAAGACTGCTTACAGCGTTATGAACATCATCTCCTTTTCTTACAAAGACTGATTTAATAAGAGGAATTTCATCACTAGTAGATAGAATTCTTTTCGTATATTCTTTATTCATACATATTGCACTCGACATTACACCACAGCCTGTATAAGGTATTTTTAACAGTTCTAAAATACCTTGTATGCATCCGTCTTCACCGTATTTTCCATGCATTGTATTATATGCATAATCAAACCCCTTCAAATCGTTCATGATGTTTGATGAAACATCTACAAGTCTTGCGTTTTCGTATCCGAGACGTTTCAAAGCATTCAAAACATTTTTTCCGGAACGCAAAGATACATCTCTTTCTGAAGACATCCCCCCGCAAAGTACTGCTATATTTGCTCCTAATGGTACATTATATTCCATAATTCTTCCTCTTTTTTTGTTTTATCTCCCAGAAATATTATTTCCGGCTTTAGTTCTATCGTGTATTGTTTTTTAACAGCATTATACATCATAACCATTAAAGTTAGTACATCTTCAGATGTAGCATCTCCTTTGTTAACAATAAAATTTGCGTGGCTGTCCCAAACCCTTACTCTCGGCAGATCAAACGCTTTTACGCCAGCTTTATCCAGCAGTCTACCTGCAGAGTCATTATCAGGATTTTTAAATACACTGCCAGCATTTGGATTTGCTAATGAAGGTTGAATATTTTTTCTGAATTCCAAATTCCTGCTTATTAGAGATTTTATATCTTCTATAGGCGCTTTCTTTAAATCAAATTCTGCATGTATAAGTATATATTGTCCACATTGAAGAAGCGATTTTCTATAGTCAAATTCCAGTTCATCCTTTTTCTTATAAACTATTTCGTTAGTATTTTTATCAAATAAACAGCATTGAGTTAAAGAATCAGATATGCATTGACCGTGAGCTCCTGCATTCATATAGACTTCTCCGCCTATAGAACCCGGGAATCCAATCATAAATTCAAGACCGCTCAGTCCTTCTTCAGCTGTTTTTTGTGCTAACATCGGACCTTTAACACCGCATGACGCAAAAACTTTTGTACCTCTTATCTCAAACTGTTTCAATTCAGTCGTAAGGATTATTTCTCCGTTATATCCGTTAGATGATATTAAAACATTTGAGCAATTCCCAAGAACAAGAGCCGAACTGTTTTTACGTATTAATTCCACAAATTCGCTCTGAGTTTCAGGGAAATAAATTTTTTTTACTTTTCCGCCGATTTTGAATGTTGTTAAATTCTTTATTTCAAAGTCTTCTTTAATAATCAAAATAAATCTCCAACCGTTTTTTATATTTGTTTTTCTAATTCCTTCCCTAAAGTAGTAATTGTTCCTGCTCCAAGTCCTATTACCACATCACCTTTTTTTAATGTTGGGAATAATTTTCTTGCAACATCTCCAATACTTCCGGAATAATATTCCGAACCTTTTAGTTCTGTTGAGAAAATTTCTGAATTAATATCTTCAATAGGATCTTCCGAAGCTGAATATACATCTGTAACAATAACTCGTTTTGCGTTATGGAATGCTTCTTTAAAATCATTCCATAAGCTTTTTAATCTTGTATATCTATGAGGTTGGAACACAGCTATAATATTTTCTTTTCCGAACTTAGAAGCCGCAGCATCAAGAGTTGCTTTAATTTCGGTAGGGTGGTGTGCATAATCGTCATAAACTTCTATACCATCCAGCTCACATACCTTTTGGAATCTTCTTCCCATTCCTGTAAAACCGAAAAAGCAGTCTTTTACTGAATTTATATCAATTCCTGATTCACACAAAGCTGATATAACGGCAAGAGTATTATAAATATTGTGAGTTCCTGATAATTGAATTTTTATATCAGCAAGAAAGTCATCGTTATGATACACCTCAAAACAAGTGCTTTCTCTGGTATAGTTAATGTTTTTAGCTGTATAATTTGCTTTCTCAAGTCCGAAAGTCACAAAGTTACCTTCTAATAGCTGAATACCTTTGTTATCAATATTTACAATTGTTTTTTTAGCTTTTGATATTGCTGTTTCAAAAGTTCTAATTAAATCAGGCATTCCGTTTTTGTAATAATCAAGATGGTCTTCTTCAATGTTGTTAATTACAAGAATATCAGGAGAATATTTAGTGATAGTTCCGTCACTTTCATCTAATTCCGCAATAAAATGTTCTCCGTTTTTACATTGTGCGTTAATGTTAAGCTCAGGAACAATCCCTCCGTCAACAAAAGACGGTTCAAAACCGGCTTTATCCAAGACATAAGAACATAATCCGCTTGTTGTTGTTTTACCGTGTGTTCCCGAAAAACCGATGAAACATTTAGTTTCTTTTTGCGCTTGCTCAGCAACTTCTTTTAATAACCCCGAACGATGGTAAATTTTTAGCCCCAATTCCATTGCTCGCACCACTTCGGGATTGTCTTGTCTTATAGCAGAGCTTACAATGACAATTGCATCTTTCGGGACATTGGAAGCACTGTGTCCGATATTAATTTTTGCACCCAATTTTCTAAGTTTTTCAACATACTTTGTGTCGGTGATATCTGAACCTGTAACTGTATGCCCGTTCTCAAGCAAATATTTTGCTAATCCGCTCATACCAACACCGCCAATAGCTATAAAATGATATATTCCCATTTAAGTTTCTCTCCAAGTATTCCAGCCTAATTATATTACAAACAGAACAACCGGTAAAGAGAAAAATAAAATACTATACACACATTTGTACATTTGGTGTATTATGTTGTCATGGTTCAGGTAAGTTCGTTTGAAGAATTAATATCACTTATCAAGGATAGATTGGATATCGTGGATGTTGTTTCCCAATTTGTCGCCCTAAAAAAGAGCGGTGCTAATTACTGGGGACTTTGTCCTTTTCACAATGACAAGAAACCTTCAATGTCTGTAAGTCCATCCAAAGGAATATATAAGTGTTTTTCATGCGGTGCGGGCGGAGATGCACTTAATTTTTTAGTAAAAATTCAAAACAGAGAGTATAAGGATGTAATATTTGAACTGGCTGAAAAATTCGGATTTGAATTACCTAAGAAATTCGGCGGCGGAGATAAGAATAAAAGTATAAAAAAAGAAATGCTTAACGCTTGTAAGAAAGCTTCCGATTTTTACCATGACTACATTTATACAACGTCTGCAGACGCAAAAACAGGCATGGAACTTTTAAAAAAAAGAGATATTACTGATGATATTATAAACAGCTATCACTTAGGATTTGCACCGAATAAATATGATGCATTGTATAAAGTGCTAAAAAAAGATTTTACTGATGAAGTATTGGAAAAAGCCGGTTTAATATTAAAGTCTAATAATGGCGGATACATAGACAGATTTCGGAATCGTATAATTATTCCGATTCGGAATGAAAACGGTGAAACGGTTGCTTTCGGAGCAAGAGCCGTAAAAGATGGAGAGGCTGCAAAATATTTAAATTCCTCTGAATCACTTATATATAATAAGAGTAAAATATTATTTGGCATGGATACTGCGCTTGAATATATAAAAGAGCAAGACGGCGTAATTATAATGGAAGGCTATTTTGACGTTATATCGGCACAAGCACATGGTGTAAAAAATGCCGTAGGCTCATGTGGGACAGCATTAACACCGGAGCATGTAAAATTAATATCACGTTATACAAAATCACGCAGGATATATTTATCTTTTGATACAGATAAGGCAGGCATAACGGCAACAAAAAGGGGAAGCGCAGTTATAAAAGAAACTCTGTCAGCAATAGGCAGTGTAAAACAATTTGATGAAAGCCATATTTCATCTGTTTCTAATGATAAATATGCATGCGAAATCAGAGTTGTTTCACCCCCTCAGGGTAAGGATCCTGATGAATTTATAAGAACAATGGGAGGAGATGCATATCTCGAATATGCAAAAAATGCGCCGCTGCTTATTGATTTTTTGTTAAATAATACATTAAAAAACAAAAATGAGGCAAAAACACCGCAGGAAAAAGCCGAACTTGTAACTCAAATAATAGATATATTAAAGGACGTAAATAATAAAATAATTCAATCAGAATACGTAAAAATGGTAGCAGGAATAATAAATGTCAATGAAAAAGCTTTGCTAAAAGAATTGGCAAAAGCCGGAACTGCTGATAATTACCAATTTAGAGTACAAGACAACAATAGAAATGTAACAAATTCTTCACAATTTGAAATAAAAGCGCAAAAAAATTTATTGAGCGTTTTTCTATCAACAGACAGTCCGTTAAGTTATATGCGACTTAATGAATTGTTACCGGAAAACATCATTCGAGATGAAAAGTTAATAATTGTAAAAAATACAATTGACAAATTGTCGTGTACAGTAAATAATGTTAGCGAATTGATAAAAGAATTATACACGCAATTCATTGAGGATGATGACCTAACAAAAATCCTTACGGATTTAATCGGCTATTCGGAAGCATTTAACGGTTTAGATGCAGATGAATTTGAAAGTGCAGTTAGGGAAAATATTTCAAGAATTAACAGGTTATATCAAGAACAAGAAAAAAAACAAATTCAAGATAAATATAAACAAGTTAATGATGATGAAATAGAGGCCCTTAAAATGCAAATGCAGCTTAGAGACAAACTAAAATTAAGGACTGGAGATTAAATAATGACCCAAAGAAAAAACTCACATTCATCAGTAATCAGCGTAGAAGATGAAAATCTTGACATGCTTGATTTTGATTCGGAAAAAGATGTTGATGAAGAAACAGAAGATTACATCGAAACAGATTTAGGAACAGATAATATAGAGGATATTATCAGCACATCTAAATTAAGCGGTGTAAAAAGTGAAGATTTTTATATGATGGATTCTGATACTTCAAGAGATTCATCAAGTGAAAATGAACAACAAAAAGTTGGTGTGGTAGAAGATCCCGTCAGACTTTATCTTCGTGAAATCGGCAGAATAAAACTTTTGTCTACAAGTGAAGAAATTGAACTTGCGAAGAAAATTGTAGAAGGTGAATCTAAAGCAGCTGCTATTGCAAAAAGAAAATTAGTTCAAGCAAACTTAAGATTGGTTGTAAGTATTGCGAAAAAATATGTCGGCAGAGGAATGTTATTCTTAGATCTTATTCAAGAGGGCAACCTCGGTCTTATTCGTGCAGCTGAAAAATTTGACCATGAAAGAGGATTTAAATTTTCAACATACGCAACTTGGTGGATTAGACAAGCTATTACAAGAGCTATCGCTGATCAGGCAAGAACAATAAGAATTCCTGTTCACATGGTAGAAACAATAAATAAGTTAAAGAAGGTAACAAGAAGACTTGCTCAAGAACTTTCGAGGAAACCAACTGAAGAAGAACTTGCTGTAGAGATGGGTGTATCAATACCTAAATTAAGAGAAATTGTAAAAATTGCTCAAGAACCATTATCTCTTGAAACCCCAATCGGTAAAGAAGAAGATTCAAGGTTAGGTGATTTTATCGAAGATAAAGAAGCTGATGCTCCGATAAAAACAGTTGCTTCCGAACTCTTGAGAGAAGACTTGGCGGAAGTTTTAAGTACACTTTCTCCAAGAGAAAGAGATGTCTTAAGATTACGTTTCGGTATGGATGACGGACGTCAAAGAACATTGGAAGAAGTAGGTCAATTGTTTGGTGTAACTCGTGAACGTATCAGACAAATAGAAGCAAAGGCTCTCAGAAAACTAAGACATCCTAACAGAAGCAAACGCTTAAGAGAATACGTAGAATCATAGATATAAGAAAAACGGACTTAAAATTAAAAAGTCCGTTTTTTTTTATAAAATATGCATTAATTATTTTTGGTTATTAAATATTAATTCCGGGAATTCTTGTTTTAATTTCTCTGCATCAGCTTCAGATAAAACTTCATCATCATGTAATGTTAAGAAAAATTCCGGCTTAAAACACTGCCTTCGCTTTGTATTAAATTCTTCAATACTTTTTGAATCTCTTGAAATACATTTGAGGAGGTTGGTATTGTCTGATATTTTATTAGGAAATTCTTTTGCAAATTGAGTTATTAAACGATTAAAATATTCACGGGCAAATTCTGTAATACCCAACCATGGATCTACTATAATTGCATCTTTATTTTTAAACTGATATTTATAATCTTTTGCAAAGGGTTTGTCTGTAATAATTGCTACTGCATGATAAAATTTAATACTCTTTTCAAAAGGACTCTTTGTATAATAAACGCTTGCAGGATAAATATTTTTTATACCGTTAATTTTTCCGATAATTTGAGCCAGTACGGATTCTTCATAACAGTTTCCTATTTTGTGTTTTTTTAAATTTTCTATAATTATCCTAAATTGCTCAAAACCGTAACCGCCTCTGTTACGCAAATTGTCTAATTTCATTGAATTTTTTAGCTTTAATTTGGAAAGAGTATAATTTCTCTTTTCATTTTCAGTGTTTTTACTAATAAATTTATCAATATTTAATTTTGATTTACTTTCAGATATATGCGGATAAACAGAATTAACAGTACGTGTTATTCTGTCAGCCTGTCTTATAGCACTATTTTTACTTCTAAAGTTAATCATATAGAATAAAACACTTGTAAAAAAAATATTTGCGATATAATTTACATTCCTTTACAATTGTTTGTATAAAATATATATGCATGATATTATTCTTATACAAATCCAACGACAAATATTTTTTAATAAGGAGAATCCCCATGTTAGCATTTTTATTCAAAAAAAACGTTGAGAATGAATGCGAAAGTATAAATTCTTTTTATTCAAAATTAAAAGAAATTTATTCTTATGATTCAATTTCTGATGAGAGAAAAGAATATTTAAAATCGGAAATGGAGAAATACGGATACCTTCCTTATCCTCAGATAAAGGCTTTAGAGGAGCTTACTGATGCAGAAGTTTTATACGCTCTTGAATATAAATGGATACAAAACGAGACTTTTAAAGACTGTAATTTTGATTTTAAAAAATCAAGTGTTCTTGCGAGGAATAATGTAAAAGATTCTTCCTGGTTACAAAAAGAAGGTCATGATATCAAGCTTACCAATCTTGCAGGATTAGGAAACGGAAATAATTCTGATGATTGCGGTAAATTTATGGATTGGATGCGCCAATTGCTGATTTTACCAACAGGAAATATAGAAAATAATATTTTTAATACGACAATGTATTTAATCCCGTTTCATCCTCGTGAATTCGGTGTTGCGTATCTTCCGACTGCAAGCTGTGTAAGCCCGAATTTAGAGGACAAAAATATTTTTGAAAAGACAGGATTAAATGCTGATGAACAGGTAAAAATGTTTATTAAAATGACGCAGCTTGCAGGACACCCGGTTATATATGATATCCTTCCACAAACAGGAAGATTTTCTAAAATTGTGCTTACAAATCCTGAGTGTGCAAGATGGTTTGATATAAATGCACTTATCGATGAATTAGGCAAAAATGTAGATAGAACCGCAAATGAATTGAAGGATAAATATTCTCAAGATGATTTGGCAATAGTTAGCGGAATCTATAAAAAAGATTTAAAAGGTGAAAGCTACGGAGATTTAACTGAGCATTATCAAAACATATTTAATGATATTAATAATGCATTAAAAGAAACAAAATCATTTTTATCAAACTCAATGCTTGAAAGAAGTATTCAAGATAAACTTCATAAAAAAGCAAGAAACATTATAAATAAAGTTGCAGGGAATTCCGGCGGTAAGAAGCTAAAAGAATGTGATATAAAAAATCAAGGTGAAATAATTGGTGCATTAATTGGTGAAGGAATGTGGCCGGCTCCTGGCGGTGCTTGGTGTTCTGCAGGTGTTCCCGTATTCGAAAAGATGAGTGAAGGTGCTTCTTACCCTACATTTAAACATTACAAGTTTAACGGGGAAGATGTTACTGAATTTGCAAATTTGGATTGTCAAACACCTTATTATTTTGTAAATCTTGAGAACGGAAAGTATAATAAAGATGTAATCAACTTCTTTATTAATTATATGAAAGACTTGCAAGAAGAATTCAATTTTGACGGATTTAGAATTGACCATATTGACCATATAGTTGATGGAGTGTCTGAAAAAGATGGAATTCCAATTAGTTACAGAGCTCCGAGAAAAGTTCTTGGTATGTTGAATTCCGCTATGAAGGATAAAATCCCGTATTTTGCAGTTTTAGGGGAATACATGTTATGGGATAAATACTACAAAGAATATCACGAAGATATGAATTTTGATTTGTTATGGGGAAATGATATTGTTTCTCAAAGCTATAAAAATCCTCAAACAATTGCTGATGATAACTTAGAGTTGTCTAATTATAATTCATCTACAAAAAAAATAACACCGCTTTCAATATTAAAGTCATACAACAATCAAGACGGAGAGTTTGAAGCAATTGACAGATATCCGGGACAATTAGAGCAACAGGGCGCTTTATTTAAATGGTTTAAATATAAATTCCTTCCGGGTGGCAGGTTTGCTCAAAGACCGGTTATGTATATAGACGGTGATGAATCTTTTACCAAAACCGGAATGGAATTTGTAATCGGAAATGAAGTTTCAATGAAACGTGAAAAAGACTACGATTTCTATGCTAAATTTGATGCAATTGACAGATTTGTAAAAAACAATCCTGTAATAACCGACGGTGAAGCTCATATTATACGTCAAGATGATGACGGATTTACAGCTTGGCAAATTCAAAAAGAAGGATTAAAAAATTCAATTCTTGTTGTAGCAAATTATTTAGCTCCTACCGAAAAAGTTATAAAAGATGACGGAAATGGAAATTCTTGGACAGAAACAGCAGAAGGCAGGGAAGTTTTTGACAAGACTATAGAACTGTCTTGTGATTACTCAATTGTTTCAGAGTATAGATTCGACGGAACTGATTATATAGAGGAAAAATTTGTCGAAAATACTAATAAATTGACATTTGGAAAACTAATGCCGTCAGAATTTAAATTTTATACAGTTATAAAGTAAAATCAGTTTTGCTCATAAAAAGAGCGAACAATAAAGGAGTATATTTACGATTAAGTAAACTACGATTAAATATAGGGATTTGCCGGATTTTATATCCGGCTTTATTTTTATTTCTTTGACTTAAATATTTTCTTATAGTATGATTGTTTTAATTTTTATAAGGGATAATTAATGTCACAAATTGATAAAGTAAGAAGAATAACAGTCGCAGAGATGGCACCGCATGTTCATTCTTTTTTGCCGAATGAAAATAAGGTAAATAAAATATCTGACTGGCTTATTAGCTGGATAGAAAAATCACTTGCGGAAAAGAAAATTAAACCTTATGATTATTTGCCTACGAAAGGAGATTTGGCATTTCATATTGGTGTCAGCTTAGGAACAATGCAGAATGTTTTTCGTGCAGTTGAAGACAAAGGTTTGATTGAATCTCGCCAAAAAATAGGTACATATATTAAAAATCCTGAGGAAAAAACTGCAGAAAAGTTAACCTCAAAAAGAGAAGTCGCTATAGGAGCGTTAAGAACATATATAAAAAATAATAACTATAAAAACGGAGATGTGCTGCTTTCGACAAGAAAGTTATCGGCAGAATTAGCTATTCCGTTTGCAACAATAAGAATTGCAATTAATTCTTTAATGTCAGACGGGATTCTTGAAAAGCAAGGAAAAGTTTTTGTAATAAAAACAATTAACTTTGAGGTTGAGAATAAAGAACAGCAGACTCTTGTAGAGAAGATAGCAGAACATATAAATAAATACATAAAGCAGAATTTAAAACAAGGAGAAAAGCTTCCTTCAAATAATGCTCTGGCAGATATGTACAGCGTCAGTGTAAAGACTGTTCATGATGCGATAAAAATTTTGTCACTTGCAGGTATAGTAAAAACAAGGAGGGGATATTACGGTACAGTTGTAGCAAGCAGAAAAGAAGAAAATGCTGAAATGTATTATTATGAGCAGGTTGAGCAAAGTATAAAAAAATATATAGCAGAAAATTGTAAGGTAGGAACAAAGCTGCCTTCAATACAAAATTTTGCGGAAGTGTTTGATGTAAGTGCTAAAACGATAAAAAATGCATTAGATAATTTGGCTAATGATGGATATATAAATTTTGTAAGGGGACGATACGGCGGAACTTTTGTAATAGAGATTCCGGTTGTATATAAACAAGGATATACATGGCTTGCATTAAGCCCTGAGTTTGAACAAAAAAACTAAATATTTAATAACACGCAAATTAGAATATCGCTTAACCCTCTTGAAAATTGAGTAAAGCATGGTATTATAAGAAATGTAACGAATTATAAATAAAAGGAGAATAACTATTTCAAACGAAGACAGAAATGCCGGAAAAGGCAAGGATAAACCGTTAATAAATGAACGTATCAGAGCAAAGGAAGTAAGATTAATTGACGCAGAAGGTAACAATGTTGGTGTTGTTCCTACATCGAAAGCGTTACAAATGGCAGAGGAAGCCGATTTAGATTTGGTTGTTATAAGTGCCAACCAAGCACCGCCTGTTGCAAAGATATTAAATTTTGGTAAATACAGATACGAACTTGAAAAAAAAGCAAAAGAAGCAAAGAAAAAACAACATACAGTTGATATAAAAGAAGTAAAAGTTCGTTATAAGATAGATACACACGATTATGAAGTAAGATTAAAAAGTATAAGAAAGTTTATATCACAAGGAAATAAAGTTAAATTAGTAGTAATGCTAAGAGGACGTGAGATGCAGCATTCCGGCTTGGCAGTAGATTTAGCAAACAGATTTATTGCAGACTTAGCCGAAGATCCTATAACAGTTGAAAAAAAACCTATACTGGAAGGTAGAAATGTAACAGCGTGGTTTGCGCCTCAAAATAATTAAGAAAAATCTTCTTGATTAAAAATTTTCAGCAAGTAGAATAAGTATATGGCTTTAGAAAACTAAATAATAAAGCTAAAAAATAAAAATATGCCGCAATAGCTCAGTTGGTAGAGCAAGGGACTGAAAATCCCTGTGTCCTTGGTTCAATTCCGAGTTGCGGCATATTTTTTGGCCTTTTTAAGATAATCTATGTACTATATATGTACTCTTGGCAAATAAGTGTGTGTATGTTACCTTTTTTCAGGACATTTGCTCGGAAGAAAATAAGGGTAGGTTGGGCATACTTGCCCAACACCACTAAATTCTAGCAATCGAAAAGCGATTGAGAATCTAAAAATCAAACTGCGCCAAAAGTGACTTTCTTTGCACTTTTTTACTCATTTTTTGCACCA
>CADBXV010000022.1 GCA_902798645.1 uncultured bacterium | reverse complement strand
TGAGCTTGGAGTTGCTGACAGAAATTATCAGGAAGAAGATGGCATTTTAATTCTTAACAGAATATTCCCAAATGTCGGAATCGGCTTAGATGTAGAAAACGTTTTAGGTTTTGAAAAAGATTATATTATACATACAGCTCCTACTGCAAACAGAGGCGATCAAATGTCTGTTATCGGGATTGCAAGAGAATTAAGCGCTCTGTTTGACAGACCTATGAAGGTTGCAGAAATTGATGTTAAAGATATTAGAACAAATAACTTTAAAGTAGAGATTAAAGACAATGATGTTTGCAAATATTATTCAATAGGTTTATTAAAAGGAATAAATATTTATCCATCTCCTGATTGGATGCAGAAAAGACTTGTTGCATCTGGAATCAGAGCAATAAACAATGTTGTGGATATAACTAACTACGTAATGCTCGAATACGGCACGCCGCTTCATGCTTTTGACTACGATAAACTGAACGGATATCTTTGTGTAAGACGTGCTAACGAAGGAGAAAAAATTGTTACTCTTGATGAAGTTGAAAGAACGATGACCCGTGATACTGTTGTTATTGCGACAGAAAAAGAGCCGGTTTGTTTAGGCGGTGTATTCGGAGGCAATAACTCAGAGATTGATGATAACACGAAAAATATTGCACTTGAAGCCGCATACTTTACAGCTCAGTCAAACAGAAAGAGTTCAAGAAGTATAGGATATAAATCTGATGCTTGTTCACGTTTTGAAAGAGGTATTGATATTAAAGCTGTACACAAAGGACTTATGAGAGCGGTAGAATTACTTACTAAATATGCTGATGCAGAATTTGAAGGTTTTGTCGAAACAGGTGATGATAAACCTGAACCTATAACAATAACTTTGAGATATTCTCAAATAAAAAGAATTCTTGGTTGTGATATAGATTCGGATAAAGCATTAACAATTCTTGAAAGATTAGGATTTACAATCTTAGGCAAAAATGATATGGCTTGCAGAGTTGAAGTTCCGTCTTTCAGAGCAGATGACGTTACAAGAGAAATTGACTTAATAGAAGAAATTGCAAGAATTAACGGTTTTGATAAAATAACACCGACTTTGCCAAACAGAGCCGGTACAGCCGATATAACAACGGCAGAAAAAGTAATAGCAAAAGTACACCGGCTGATGAGAAGCGCAGGACTTAATGAGATTCAAACATCATCCTTAATCGGAGAACCTTTATTAAAACAATTTAATATGACTTATGATAAAGAAAAAGCCATTTTTGTTGAGAATCCGGCATCAGAGGACTGTACTATGCTAAGACAAACATTAATGGCAAGCCTATTAAACTGCATGAAATATAATTACGATAACGGTCAAAAAGACTTTTGGGGATATGAAATCGGAAGAAGTTACTTGAAAATTGGTGAAACAGATGAAAAGAATTCCGGTGTAAAGGAAACCCAAACACTTGCAGGTATTATCACCGGTAACATTCAAAATTCTTTATGGCAAATCACCGGAGAAATTGATTTTTATACAGTTAAAGGTATTGTTGATAAATTACTTGATGAACTTGGCTTAACCAGAAGAGTAAAATTTGCACTGTTAGCAGATTCACCGCTTGCAGAATCACATGGGTGCTTACATCCTTACAAAACAGCTGTTTTAACATTGTTGGGAAAACAACCTGCCGTTGTAGGATATTACGGAGAAGTGCATCCTGAGGTAAGAAGCAAATTAAAGTTAAACCAAAATGCCTTCTTGTTTAAACTTGACTTAAATATGATAATAGAAGCTTATAATGAAACCGTTGTAAGATTTAAAAAACTTCCTCAATTCCCTGAAGTTCAAAGAGATTTGGCAGTTATAGTTCCAAGTACGACTTCTTGGGATGAACTTGAAAAAATTGTTAAAAAAGGTATTTCTAATAATGTATTTAACGGTTGCGAAGTATTTGACGTATACCAAGGTGAACACGTTCAGGAAGGATTCAAATCTGTTGCATTCAGGATAAAAATGCAAGATGCAAACGCAACTATGACAGACGATGCTATTGAAGCTCAAATGGCAAACGTAAAAGCAACACTGAAGAAAGTTTTACCTGATTTATCATTTAGAGAATAGGACAGGAGGTGCTAATATGCCATTTAGTGTTGGTTCAATAAAAACACAGGAAGCTATTCAGGCAGTTAATAAGATTAAACAAGCAACAAAAAGGGAAGTTCACGATGTAAATACAAACATACCAAAATTGTTTACTGAAAAAAGAAATTATATGCAAAGCGATGAGTTTTTAAAAGATTCACACAATGTTAAAATGTTTGGTCTAATTGACGAATTGATGAAATTTCGTGATGAAATCAGCAAAGAAATAGAAGAAAAAAATAAAATAGCAAAAGATAAAATAGTTCAAGGTATAAACGGTTTCTCAAGAATAAAAAAATATCTTGACATTAATCCGAAGATGAATTTTTCAAATATACAAACTTTTCATTCATCGGCAGAAAACATGTATGGAATCATACAAAAATATCATATTGGAAATGAAGCAAGAAGGATAAAAAATCAGTTAATTTAATAAAACAATAAAAACATATACAGAATAGAGGTTTTACACAATGAATATAAGAGCAATTAAAACTGCAGACGCTATTAATGCAGTTAACAGTATAAAAATGATGACTAAAAAAGAAGTCAAGGATGTTTCACTTGAAATTCCGAATGTTTTTTTAGAGAAAAGAAATTATATGCAAAGTGATGAATTTTTAAAAAATTCACATAATGCAAAAATGTTTAGTATTATTGATGATATGATGATTGCACGAGATAATATTAAAAACGAAATATCAGAAATTAATAAAACTGCAAAAGAAAAGTTGGTACAGGCAATAAACGGTTTTAAACGATATAAAAAAGATATCAAAAAAGATAATATGCTTAATTTTGAAGACATTCCGGAATTTAATTCAGTAAATGACAATGATTACAGAATTCTAAGAAATATACTACTTTTTTCTGAATCAAGAAATGTATAAAAATAAAGGGTGCTAAAGCACCCTGAAAATCCAACTATCACAAATCAATATATTAAATAAAATATTTTCATACTTCG
Source organism: uncultured bacterium (assembly GCA_902798645.1). Classification (GTDB taxonomy): domain Bacteria; phylum Cyanobacteriota; class Vampirovibrionia; order Gastranaerophilales; family Gastranaerophilaceae; genus CAG-196. Next base: position 19,776 of record CADBXV010000022.1, on the reverse strand, counting down.
GGGTTTGGGATAAATATATCTCCTCTCTTAAAGTGTGTATCACAAAACTGATATATTAAATCCCTTAAACCTTATAGAGGTTTATTCCAAAGTGATTCCGCAAATTTGTTTTGCACATTTGCATTTTCAACAGATAATGCAACTGTACTTGGTGTGAAAAGAACAACTGAGTCACTAACTTTTTGTACAGAACCCTCAAGTGCATGAGAAGCACCACAAACAAAATCAATAGTTCTTTGTGATTGTTCTTTATCTAATAAATCTAAGTGTAATATAACCGTTTTCTTTTCAATCAACTTTTTAACAATTTGAGCTGATTCAGAAAATGAACGAGGTTCAATTACAGTTACTTCGCTTGACTTGTATGAATTTGGCATAGTCATAACGTTGGAATCCTTGTTTCCGAATCTTCTTGGTTTTGATGCTACAGTAGTAGGATATAAATCATCTAAATCATTTTGCGGCTTACGAGCTAAATTATCTTCTACCGGATAATCTGAGCCGAATCTAAATGCTTCGTCTTCTTCTATTTCTTCCGGATCAGGACCGAAAGTACCTTTTAACATGTCTACAAAACCTCTAAAACCTTCTGATAATGCCATTTCTCCTCCATATATCTTTATGTAAATAATTTTCTGCCAATTCTAACCATCGTTGCGCCATTCTTGACAGCAACTTTGTAATCATCACTCATCCCCATTGACAATTCGGGAAGTGATATTTTGGACTCTTTTTCCAACTCATCTCTGAACTTTTTTATGTCACTAAATAAAAAATTTAACTCATCTTCACTAGCTCCAAGAGGTGCCATATTCATCAACCCTACAATTTCCAACCCCTCAAGACTAAGCAAATCTTTCAGTTCAAATCTTAGTTGTTCTTTTGAATATCCTGACTTTTGTTCTTCTCCTGCGTTATTAATTTGCAATAAAATTTTCTCTCTCTTATTTAACGAACAAGCCGATTTTGATATTGCAGAAGCTATTTTTAATGAATCTACCGAATGAATCACATCAAAATACTTAACTACCTTATCCGCCTTATTCGATTGCAAGTGGCCTATAAAGTGAAACGTAGATTTTTCTTTAATTTCTTCCGGCAACTGTTTAATTTTTTCAATAGATTCAATTGCTCTGGATTCCGCAAAATCCCTAATTCCGGCTTCATACCCTGCCATCATTGCTTTTAGTCCGAAATATTTAGTTACTGCAATTATTTTAACGTTATAATGTGCGATATTTTCTTGTATCTTGCTGAGGTTCAATTTTACCAATGAGCTATCGATTGCTATATCTTCGCCCCAGCTTCCGGATGGTATCAACATTTACCCTCAACCTCTTTTTTATTATATACTACTCATCATGAGTCATACAAGTATTGGTTTGTAACAACTTTTTGATGTTTTATCCATCATGCCAAAACCCATGATTCACATGCATTTTGCCCCATTTTAAATTGTTAAGTTTTGTTAAGTTCGGACTTTTTTGTTAAGAACTTGACAAATTTTTTGTCATTTTGGCATCCCTTTGGCATCCCCTTTTTAGTAGAAAGTTAAAAGCGGAAAATGAAAAGAAAAACACTTTCCACTTTTAATTTTCACTTAACTGCTTACTATTGTCCTAAGTATGCAAGAGTTTGCATTACTTCACTTGCTGTATTAAATACACGTGAGTTCATTTGAATCATTCTTTGCGCTGATATCATATTTGATAATTCAGTTGCAATATCTACATTTGATTCTTCGTATCCGCCGGACTCAATTGAGCCGAAAGCCATTTCGCCTGCTATACCATAATATATTTCACCGACATCCGGTCCCCATTCCCATAAATTATTGTTAAGAGAAACAAGTCCTTCTTGGTTAACCATTGTTGCAAGCTCCAAAGCGAAGTTTGAATTTGCAATAGATGAACCTTGTGCTGTTACATCAGAGCCTAATATAGTTACACCTTCAGGTGTTGTATATTTCCATTGCAAAGTTTGTGCATCGTCTACAAACTGTGTTAAAACAGAACCGTCATTATATGTTGCAACAATAATTCCGTTTTCATCAATACCTGTACTTTTAAGTGATATGGCATTTGAATCATTGTAATTTATCATATCTTGCAATGTTACTGTTTCATTTAACAAATTTGATGTTGTACTATTTCCGAGCCCTGTTTCAGCCAAAAAGTTACTTGTAGTTCCTGCCGATGAAAAAGCCATAGTATAAGTGCCGGAATTAGTATAAGATATAGCACCATTAGAAGCACTGAAATTAATACCGTAAGAACTCAATGCAGAGTTAAAGTTACTTACGATGCTACCCACCGTATCAGTTCCTTGAGGAATATCTACCAAAACATTTGTTACAGTTCCGCTTGCATCTGTTAAATCAACAGAAACCTTACCAGCAGTAATACTTGCATTGTTTAAATCTTGTATTTTTACAGATGAAATGTTCGGATCGCCTTCAATTTTTGCAATCATATTTTTAGGAATTTTAACTGTCAAATCAGAACCTGCATTTGAATAAATTGACTTTGCACCGACAACCTTCATACCGTTTTGTGTAACAAGATTACCTGCCGAATCAACATTAAATATACCATCTCTTGTAAAGTATTGGTGTCCGCCTGCATCTTTTACTACATAAAAACCTGTGCCTGAAATCATTGTATCCAAATCACGACCGGTAGAAACAAACGTTCCTGCATTAAAATTTCTTGTAATACCTGAGATTTTAACACCAAGACCTATTTGTTTCGGGTTTGTACCGCCGCCGTCTTTTGTTGCGGCACTACCGTATGACAAGTTATTTGAATAAAGTGTTTCAAAAGTCATATTCGCCGATTTATACGCAACAGTATTTACGTTTGCTACGTTATGCGCAATGACATTAATTTGAGATTGTCCGGCATTTATACCGGTACTTGAAGTGTGTAATGCTTGTGACATCTTATATTCCTCTCTATTAGTCTGGGTTTAAATTTGTTATTTTTCTCTTATTGAAATTACATTTTCAATTGAATAATATTGACCGTTAACTTTTATTTTTCCTGTACCATCCTCAAAGCTTGCTTCTGTAACATTACCGGTTATAACAGTAGGATTTTTTGGATCAGTTTCATTCGGAATTTGTAATGTTACATCTTTACCAATCATAGACAATGTTTGGTTAATTTCAGAATTAAGCATCATATCATCATACATTGCGCTTATATATTTGGCACAATTTTCAAGACCGCTGTTCATTTGGCTCATTTGTTCCAGAGATGAATATTGAGCCAATTGAGATAACCATTGCGTATTATCCGTTGGTTCTGTCGGATCTTGGTGCTCCAACTGTTTGAGCATAAGCGTAAGAAACATATTACTGTCATTTTTCATGCCGGTCGTTCTTGCCTGCTCGTTTTGAGCTAATGTTGTTTCATTTCTCATTGCCGTTATTTGGCTTGTTATTGTTGACATAACCTTCTCTCTCCAATATCTATACGTTTACTTCATTGTCTGTATTAAACATCATTTGTTCAAAAGTTTTTTCATTTTCTTTTTGTTTTTTTGTTCCTTGCTGCTTATTTCCGCCACGTGAACCTTCTTGCTCAGTCCAATCAAAATTATATTCCCTTTCAGATTCTTCCAGTTTTACGGAAACATTATCCACATTCACGCCTTGCGCCAGCAAACTCTCTTTTAATCCGTCAAGTCCTTTCATTAGCATATCTTTAGCATCCTGAGTCGTGACGGTAAATTGTGCCATTAAACCTTCCTTAGAATTAACAAGTTGAAGATTTACTTTTCCTAAAGAGCCGGGATTTAATACGATCTCAAGTTTTGAGCTATTAAACATTCCTTCAATTTGCTTTGATATTTGCTCAACAATTTTACTTGGTGTAACATCAACAGCTTTAGTCTGTACGGAAGTCTTTACCGCTTCTGATGCAGCTGATTCATACTTGATATCTCCTTGAATCATAATTCTCGCCGTATGGTCTTGCGGAGATTGATTTTGCATAAAATCCCCAGTAGAAGTTTCCGTGCCGGATGATTGTGAACTTATAACTTCCACATTCAACTCTTTTACAATATTTTCACTTATAATATTGTTTGTTTGTGCTTTTTCACCTTTTATACGAGCGGACTCCTTAGGTGCAAAATCTGCAAAATTCATCGTTTTTTGAACATTACTGTCAACGTGCTTAAATACAGTTGAATTGCTGTAATTTGTCAAATTTTGAGTACCGGTGCTAACATTTGCACTTTCTTCCGAATTACTTTGCTGCTCATTTTCTACAGCATTTACAACCATTTTTTGAATTTGTGACTGCAATAAAATTGCCGTTGTTGGATTTTCCAGGGTAGTCAGTTCTTTGTACATAGTTGGTTCCTCATCTGTGATAGTTATTTCTTCAGTGATAGTTATTTCTTCTGTGATAATTTCATCTGTTATATTTTGTACTTCTTCAGCTATTAATTCTTCTGCTTCAGATACATCTTCATCTTGATTTTTGCTTATATACAAAGATAGCTCAGCGCTTAATTCTTCCGCATTTTGTTCTAAAGTATTTGAAGTTTCTTCTGTTTGAGATTTTTTTTGCATTAAATTATTTTGTTTTATTGCATTTGTATCTGCGTTATTTTCTGTTTTATAATCATTTTGTTGATTTGTAGATTTTGTTTCTTTTATATTGTTGCTATTTTTTGAATTCTGTGGTGTTTTTTCTGCTTGTGTTTCTGCACTGTTCTTGTTAACAGTAATATCTTTTTTTGTTTCAAAAATTTTACCAAAATCCATCCCTTCTGTCTTTGGCACTTTTTCAGACGAATTGACAGATTTTTCAGAAATAATATTCAAACTGTTAATTAATGCTTGTGTCATTGAAACCTAAACCTTGCTGAAGTTATATCATCTATTTCTTTTGCTTCCGAATTCAGAAACTCTTTGTAATACTCTTGCTCTTGCTTTTCTTTAAGCTTTTTCAGGACTTCTACTTTTTGGTGTGCTTCAAGAACTTCTTGCTGCTTACGCTTTAAAATAGATTCTGTATTAGCAATTATTCTTTCCTGATTAACAGCATCCGTTGTTAACTGTAACGCATAACTCTGATGCATCTGTACCATAACAACATCGAGTTCTTCCGAAGTACTAAGAGCTTCCAATTTATTTTTATTGTCTTCTTGCGCATAGAAAATTGATTGAAGTTTTTCTTTTTGAGCATTTAAAGCTGAAAGTATTTTTGCCATCTCCATTTGTCTGGCTTCAAGCTCTTTTTCTCGCATGTCAAGCACAACTTGCATACGGAATCTAAACTTTTTCAATTTACCTACCTCGTCCAAGAGTACTAATAGTACCTTTATTACTTTACATCATGTTTTTTATCTCTACCTCATATAAAAGTAGGAGATTTTGATAGTGAGCGATTAAATATTCCCCTCTTATCCTATTGCAAGAAAATATTTATTATGATAAAATTTTCCTGCAGGGGAGAATTGTGCTCTTTCTGCAAATTAAAATAAAGGGGTGATTATGCAAGTTTCTGCGATAAATGTTCAGAGTAACAACGGCTATAATATGTCTAACAATATAGCTATTTATAATAACCGTTATAATGAGCAAATCGGTGATACTTCTTTTAATTCTTTAACCCCATATACCTCAAAAAAGACTGTTTCGGAAGATAAACTTCCGTATGTATTTGACAGCGTTAACCAATGGAAAAATTTCTGCCATCAAAGAATTTTAGGCGGAAAACTTAATATTATTGCTTAATAAATTATGGGTAAAAGTTTAGTTTTAGGTTTTTTTGATGGGATACATAAAGCACACAGAGCAGTTATTGAGTCTGCTTTTGAAATCTCTGATGACGTTACTTTAGTTACTTTTAAAGACTCTCCTGCCTTATACTTTGGAAAAAATTTTGAATACATATTATCTCGCAAAAACTCTATAGATAAAATTAAAAAACTGGGCGTAAAACAAATTGTTGAATTAGATTTTTCAAAAATAGCATCCATGCCGGCAAATAAATATATTGATTATTTAATAAACACTTATCATCCGATATCAATCTCTACAGGATTTAACCATTCTTTCGGCTTTAATAAAACGGGAAATTCTAAAACTCTTAAAACAAATGGACAAAAATATAATTACAGATATATATGCGTTGAACCGGTTATGGAAAATGGAGAAGTTATTAGCTCTTCACTAATTAAAAAATATTTGACAGAAGGAGATATAGATAAAGCAAATTCTTTGCTGGAGAGCAATTTTATACTCGAAGGAGATGTCGTTCATGGTGCTAAAATAGGCAGAACAATCGGTTTTCCGACTGCTAACATAAATTATCCAAAAAATATCGTTAAAATACCGTTTGGTGTATACAAAGCTAAAATCAACTTTAATAAAGAAACCCAATCAAAAAACGCAATTATGAATTGGGGAATGAAACCTACGGTTAATAACACAGTTGAACCTGTTATTGAAGTACATATTTTTGATTTTAACAGTGATTTATACGGTAAAAATATAAAAATAGAAGTTTTAAAACAAATCAGAAAAGAAGAAAAATTTAAAAATTTAGATGAACTAAAAACTCAAATAAAGAAGGATATTAAAGAATGCTTAGAGTTGTAATAATCGGATACGGAGAAATGTTTACCAACTTAATTGCAGGAACTCTTGATGCTAACTGCAGCATAGTTGGGGTTTTACGCAAAGAAATGATTCAGTACAATCCGCTTACCAGAAAATTTAAAGATACTTTTCTGCCATCACTTGATTACAACTATATAAAAAGCTACAACCTGCCGGAGATAAATGTAAGAGGCGTGAATACACAAAAATTTAAGAAAACTCTTATAAAGCTTAATCCTGACATTATCCTTGTCGGCTCTTGGGGAGAAAGAATATCCAAAGATATTTATAATATACCAAAAATTGCAACAATAAACGCACACCCATCACTTTTACCAAAATACAGAGGACCAAATCCGTATTTTTGGGTAATTAGAAATCAAGAACAAACAACAGGCGTATCTTTTCATCTTGTAGATGAAGATTATGATACCGGAGCAATTCTTGCGCAAGAAGAAATAAAAATTTACCCGTCTGATACAGGAAAAACTTTAAAAGAAAGAACTGTTTTAACAGCAAGAGGCGTTGTTTGTGAGCTGCTTAAAGACTTAAGCGAAGATATAATAATTCCTCTTACACAAGCGGAAGAAAAATCTACATACTATTCTCACCCTTGCGGTTTTGAACTTGATTTTACAAAAAGTGCAGAAGAAAATTATGCAATTATTCGTTCTATTTACCCTTGGGGAGAAGCTTATTATTATAATGACATAAATTGCCTTGCCGCACTTCCTCAAGGAAGTGAAGTTGTTATTAATCACACATATTACACAGAGCCAAAAACAGTTACAGGAATTGACTTAAAGAATAAAACAGTCGATATACTCTGCGGAGACGGGAAAGTCTTACGCATAAGAACAGAGCATTACAATCGATATGACAGACCGTTTACAAGAAACTATTTAAAGAGAGAATTAAAAGTCGGACAAACTGTTTAACCAATAGATTTCGGACCGTTTATAACAGTTTTTTGACCGCTAAAACCGATTGGTTTTCTGGTTGCATTTGTCTTATATAATTCTTCCTTAACTTTCAAGTTTTGACTTTCTTCTATAATTTTTGCATAATCTTCTGCTGCTATATCACGTCTGCCGTCTTTTAACGCAAGCATTGCAGCTCTGTTAGTAATACCTATAATCTCACGAATTGCAAATTTTTCCAATTTATCTGCAACCTTACCTACTTCCGTTTCATTTTCCGCAAGGTTCATACCTTTTGTTCTTTGATTCAAAAGCATTTGCAAGATAGAAACTCTTGCTTCCTTATCTGGTAAACCAACATAAATTTGTTCATCAAATCTGCTTCTGACAGCCGGATCCATAATATCGTATTTATTAGTAGTTGCAACCACCATTACATTGTTCTCCGCCGCTTTTTGAATTCTATTTAAGAATGTAGTTAATTCTTCTGCTTGGAACTGTTCTGTATGATTATTTCTTTCCGTAAAGAAAGAATCTGCATCATCAATCATTAAAAGAACTGGCTTATCCGGCGTTGCCATACTTTCTGCATAATCAAATGCAGCATCAATATTTTTGGAAGTTTCATGCCAGTATGATGATTTTAAACTTCCTGATTCTAATTTTAACAAAGGTACACCCGCTTCTGTAGAAAGATGTTCAACAACTGTAGTTTTACCACAACCCGGAGGTCCGTATAATAAAAGCCCTTTCGGAATTTTTTTACCATACTCTATATTATCAAGTTTAGCTTGTTTTGGATTTCTTAATACACCTACAATTTTATCGTTCAAGGTTTCTTTTAATTCTTTCATACCGCCAAGTCCGTCAAAACCTCTTTCCGCCTGCGGTGTAGGAACGTATTCCACAACTTTTTCTTTCCCTAATTTTATACTGCTGTTCAAATTTCTTACTTCTTTTATATCATCATCGAATTCCGTTGGAACATCCTCATCTTCATTATCCAGATAATGCTGTTTGAACATTGGTGATAATCCTGAGAAATCAAATTTTTGTTCCGGAAATATCTCATGCATTATTGTTGAAAGTACATCAGCCATTTTGGCAGCTTCATCCTGTTTTTGATGTTCATTCAATGTAGCAACAAGCATATTCATCCAATGACTCGGATCCTTTTGTATTTCTTCACTCTGTTTTATTTCTTCTGCATAAGATTCAATTTCTTTCTTTCGATACTGAAAAGTAGGGAAAAGAGTATTAATCATATTTGTTAGCAAAATTTTTGTAGGAAGAAATGTTGCTATAAGAAAACTTTGAAGATAAGGTTTGTCTTTTTTCTCAGCTTCTCTTAGTTCTCTCTCTGCTTTATTTGTAGTAAGAACTAAATCTTTTATATAACTATAATATGCCTTATTCTTTTTTTGCGATTCTAAAGTTCTGACAAAATCTGCATTTAATAATGAATTGTAACCAAAAGTTGTTTTGTTTGACTGGATGTTTTGTACTTGCATGTTTAATATTTCCTTTTCTTTCGATATATGAATTAATACCTCGGCATAAATCCAATGAATTTTTCCCTAAGAGTTATCCCTTATACTTATTTATAACCTCCTGAATTTTTTTTTTGCCAGTATTGTTTACAAAGTTTTACATTCCTGAAAAATCCTATGTATAGAGGATTGTAGTTAATAGCAAAAAATGGCATACTCATAATATATGGGATTATATATTTAAACAAAAAAAAATCTTGGGGAATTAAATTATGGAACTTGGTACACTCAATCAAAATACAAATAACTTAAAGTTTAACCTAAGTTCATTTATGACTAAAACTTTGGGACAAAACTTCGGCAATAACAATTCAGGAACATACTATTCTAAAAAGGGAGACCCGTTTTATCAAAAAGGCATGGATGCTGATGACGACGGTGTTGTTTCATTTGACGAGTTTAGAAACTATTGTAAAGACAACAACATTTCAACAAATGATATGAAAAAAATGCTGGAAGTTCGCCTTAAATATTTGATGTCACAAAATGATAATAAATCCGAAAGCGAAAATAATTCAGATAAAAAAACCATTTCTGCAAAGGAGATACTGGGAAGTTTGGATTTAATATATGCTAAAGACGGCGATAACAATTACGATTCGGATATAGACGTAAATAAAGATTCCAAAATTTCCTACACAGAATATTTATGATATTGCGAACAAAATGCGAAAACAGAGGTTAAGAATTCTGACACAAAGATTGTTGACTATGATAAAAATAAATTTATGACAGTAAGCTTCGGACATGCATCTAACGCTTATACAAGAGCTGAATCAGATGCACCGGAAGGAAAAGTTGAAGGCAGAGCATAAATTTTTATCATTAATAAATTAGCCATTACTTTTACCATGTTTTCTTATTCAATATTTTTTATAAAGTTTTATTCTATGGTAAAGTAGATAAGAAGGGAATAACTTTTGTGTTTTTCCTTGGAAAGGTTAGTTTATGAATAAAAATATTATTTGGATTTTACTCATTTTTTTAGTACCGTTAGCAGTTTATTTTGGTTTAACAAGAGAAAAGATAACACCATTACCTGCAGTAGCATCGACAGGAGATGAGATTATTAAATTTGCTTCCCCTATGTGCTATGAATGTCAAGAACTTGAAAAAGTTATTCAGGATGTATTTCCGAAATATAATGATAAAGTTACATTAACCAAAATTGATGTAACAAAAAGGGATAAAAACATCCAAGAACTTATTAAAGAATATAATGTAACCCTTGTTCCTACAACTGTTTTCAAGAATCAGGATGGGAAAGTTGTAAGACGTATAGAAGGTTCAATGCAGCCTAAAATATTAGAAAATTATATTGTAGAATTAATTAAAGAATAATAATTAAGGAAATAAACTATGTTGCATTGGTTTTTAATGTTTGTTACGGCTTTTATAGGTGGTGTAATTGCATCAATTTCGCCTTGTTCTCTTGCTATGCTTCCTTTAATTATCGGCTATGTTGGCGGTTGTTCACAAGAAACACCTGTCAGAACATTTATCCAACTATGCTGTTTTATACTTGGTACAGCGGTTGTATTCACTATTATCGGAATAATCTGTGCAATAACCGGCAGCGTATTTGCATCTGCTTTTGGCGGATACTTTACACTAATTATGGCTTCTCTTTTACTCATTATAGGGTTAAAAATTACAGAGATTTTGGACTTTGAAATCCCTGTAATAATCAAATCAATGCCAACTAATAATACAAGCTCACTTATTTTGTATCCGATTCTTTTAGGTATAGCATTTGCTCTTGCCGGAACACCATGTTCGACACCAATTCTTGCAGGGATTATGGTCTTTGCGGCTATGGGAAAAAACTTGCCGGCAGCAGTGATTATGCTGTTCTTATTTGCAATCGGACAAGGACTAATCCTTATAATTGCAGGACTATTTACCTCAGGGATTAAAAACATTAAAAAGTTTTCCAATATTACTGACAAAATTGTAAAAATCAGCGGTTGGCTAATTATATTAGTCGCACTATATCTATATTATAAAGTTTTTTCTCCGTTAGTGTAAAAAAAATGAACAATTTTTTTTGCTGTTTCGTTTACAAAATGTAAGTAAGGTAGTACAAATTCATAAAAACAAAAAAAAGGAGAATAATTATGTCAGAAGAAGTTAAAGTAACAGAAGAAAAAGAATGTAAATGCTTTTGCAAAAGTGAAGGATTTAGAAAATTTTTAACAATTGCACTGGGAACATTTGTCGGTGTATACGCAGCTCTATGTCTTTTTGCTGCGGCACACAGACCGCCAATGATGGTTCCGAATCACTATTCCGGATTTGGGATGCGAACACCGATTGCTGCGCCTTGCCCATGCTACCACCATAAACATTTTAATAAACACTTCAAAGGGGATATAGGAGATTTCCACAAAGATTTTAAAACCCGAAAAGGACCTGCTCCATTTGAAGCAAACAGAGAAAACAACAAAGATTAATTCCACTACAACCTAAAATAACTATTATTGGGAGGGACAAAACCAAGTTCTGTCCCTTTATTTTTAGGATTTAATTATAACTTGAAATTAAATAATGTTTGTGTGAAAATGAAAATATAATAGTTGAATAGCAAATATATGGCAAGGTAGCTCAGCTGGTGAGAGCGCACGGCTCATACCCGTGAGGTCGAGAACAAAATTGACAATTAAATAGAATATAGAAATATGGCAAGGTAGCTCAATTGGTGAGAGTGCACGGCTCATACCCGTGAGGTTGCGAGTTCAATTCTCGCCCTTGCTATTTTTTATGTCCATTCTGTGTCCATTTTTTTATTTGAACTTAATCCTATTTGTGTGAATGATAGACGAATATCATGAATTGTGTTTGCTCGTCATTTTGGTCTGATTTCACAAGGATACAAAGCAACAGTTCTAAACAAAAGTAAATACTTATTGACCTTTAGAATCTTTCTTTTGTGTAGACTTATTCTTTGCTTTAACTTTAGCAACTTCTTTCTCTACATTAGCACGAATCTTATCAGCTCTTTCTTGTGAGATTATAGTACGGTCATTTAATATATCATCTGTTGTAATAATCTTCTTCATACAAACACTCCATTCATATATTATAGTAAACATAAGAAGAAGCCACCCCTAAGTGGGGTGGCTTTGACAGAACATAAGGATAATCAATAATTGTTCAACACATCTATCGCAGCTTGTTTTCTTTCTGGCACTGGGTGAGCATATCTAAGAGTAGTTTCAATTCTTGCATGACCCAATATGTCTTTTACTACGAGTAAATCAATACCTTTTTCAACCATACGAGTAGCTACTGTGTGTCTTAAATCGTGAAATCTAAAGTTTGATATTTCGGCATCATCAAGAACATTCTTCCAAGATTTCTTAATATCTGTGTATGGTTTGTTTGTCTTTGGATTAGCAAATACATAACTGGACTTTTGGGGAATAGTCGCCAATACATCACTTAAAGTTGATGATATAGGAATATTTCTCATTTTCCCGGATTTTGTTTCTAACAATTCTATATAACCATTCTTAATATCAGACCATTGAAGATTAAGGATTTCTCCTCGTCTCATACCAGTTTGTAATGCAATAGTTACTATTGGTCTAAGATAAGGTGCAACACTATCTATACTCTTGAAGAGTCTTTGTTCTTCTTCTGATGTTAGAAATCTTATTGTATGGTTATCTTCTTTTAAAAATCCAGACTTACTTACTGGATTCTCAGATAACTCACCATTGACAATAGCAAGGTTGAACATTTTACTGAGAATCTCTAAGTATCTGTTAATACTTGAGTTCTTCAAATGTCTTGTTTCTCTTAAATATGTCTTAAAGGTTTCTATATCTTTAGGCTTTATGTCATTAACAGGCTTACCATTATTAAAGTATTCTTCCAATTTATCAAGATAATACTTCTTTACTTGATGTTTCTTATGGTTATTCTTAGCGTGTCTTGTATAAAGCTCTTTCAAGCGTCTGAAATAAATATTTTTCTGTTCTTTTGGAATAACACCATTCATTTGTTGCTGGAGCTTGTACTTGAAAGCATCTTCCATTTCTTCTGCTTGTTTTTGTCCAGTTGCTCCCGGACATAATAGGTGTTTTGTTACACCCTTAATGGTAAACTTAGCGTACCATTTGCCGTTCTTATGTTGTTTAACTGCCACTGTAACCACCACCTTTCTTATGCAGCCATTGCAATCCATTGACGGATTTCATCTACTTTTACAAATACTGTTGAACCAATAACAAAGAAGCAACTTTCTGGGATTTCTCCTCTTCGCCTCCATGTTCTTACGGTGCTTTCAGGAACACCGATTTCCTTTGCGAAGTCTTTTAACTTCATGATGTTAAATTTTTCCATTGTAGGGTCTCCTTATATTAAATAGCATTTATACATCTACTGACGAACCTGTTCGTCATAATAATATACTATCATGCATTTCATACCTTGTCAACTAAATGACGAACATGTACCGAAAAACATGTTACATATCTTTACAATTAACGAACTTGTTCAGTAAAAGAATTGACAAGATAAAAATGTTAGAGTAATATAGGTACAAAAGGAGAAACGATTATGGCTACTAACGCAGATGAAATAAAGCAACAGGCTGAATATTATGAGAAGTTAATACTTAATCAAATAGGCGTATTCATAAATACTAAAAGAAAAGAAAAGGGTATAACCGTAAGAGACTTAAATAAGATGACTGGCGTCAGTCTTGGGGTTATATCAGACTTGGAGAACACTAATTGCATGCCGAGAGTGGAAACATTGTTGAGGATATGCGAAGCTCTGGATATTGATAATACTGTCTTGTTTGAAAATATGAAACTCGCTCATACTTCTGCTAGAAAAGATTCCAGTGTTACTGCAAGCAAAATTGACAAGTATGACAAATTGGGTCAAATACTTGCTGGACTTGAAGATTTCACATATTCTAAGGAAGATGTAGCTGAAATTGTTTCTTATATGAAGTATTTAGATTTCAAGAAACAAAGTAAGTAATTATTTTATTTTAACGGCAGTGATGCCAACACCACCTTTTCCGTCAGTGCTTTCAATAGTAAAGATACGATATGTACCTTCTTCTGTGGTTACTTTAGTAGTGTTCACATGACCTCTTTCGGTCATTACTATTTGCATAGGTTCGGCTGTGAGATGTGCTTTAGCCATAGAACAACCTGTTAATGTTAATCCTATTGATAATCCCATTGTTAATCCTATTATTAGTTGTTTCATTTGCCTATAATCCTTTCTTGCGTTGCATGGTAAAGTTTGTGGAAATCTCAATTCTCATGATGAGGTGGCTAAATGCTTGTATTTTCGGCACTTTCACCCCTTTCTATCAGTGTCTTTGGGACTATTTGCAGTTCATAATCAAACATATCAAGTATTTCCATAACTTCTGAAAGCTGGAATGTTCCTTTAGTGAACTTCTTTACCAGACTTTCACGACAACCAGACCGACCGAGTTTTTCTTGCATCAATTGAGCCAGTCCCTTTTTCGTTAGGTTGTTGTCTTTCAGAAACTTTTCCATAAATTGTTTTACTCTGTTTTTGACCTCATCCGGGACTATATATTTTGGGTATTTATTCGGCACTGTATCACCTCCTAAGCCCATGATAACTATATAGCTACATGGTTGTCAATAATTTACACTCTAATATTAACAAATGCTGCTTGTGTTAAGAATTGCTGCTGGAGTACCATACTTCACTTAACAAGAGTAGCCACATGGCTACATCATGAGAGAGTAAGCAACGGCCGCTGCTTCTTAGTTACTACAACAATATAAGGAGCAACAATTATGACAACAGTTATTACAACAAATGTGAACATTGAAAACGAAGTTAAAGCTATCAAACAACTTGAAGCAGAAATCAAGAATCTATCTGACATCAAAAAGGACAAAGAAAATAGCATCAAAGCTATCATGGAGCAAGCCGGGCTGGAAACTATGGATATTGCTGGCTATGTCATTAGATACACCAAGTTCTTAAAGAATCAACTGAACACATCACTATTAAAGAAGCTGGACTTCTCAATTTACTCAAAATATTTGAGACAAGTTGAAAGCACGAAGTTCACCATATCTTAGGGGCATTTGCCCCTACCCCTCAAGGGGTTACAAGTTTAGTTAGTACAAAATTTGAAAGGAAAATAATTATGACAGCTACATATTATGATGCGAAACAAGTTTACAGCCGTAACTACGGTTCTGAAAGACTCTATAAAAGAAGCTATTGCAACAGCTTGTTATACACCGAAGGTGTTATGGATTTTCAACAGACATTAGATGCCTTTTGGGCAGTAGATAATGTAGCCAGCTATATGCCAAAGATTTTGGATGAGTACAAAAAGCATGAGTTCACATTCTTTGTGGTTGAGATAGCCGTAAACCAAAAACAACAAGGATATATGGAAGTCTTCACCGAAGACTATGTTGAAGGTGAATATGATGAACACATTTCAATAGTAAAGCAAGAGATACCATTCATAGATTTGCCTACAAAGGTTGATGATGACATTACGACATATAGATTTTTCTTGGAGCTTTCAGCTTTAGAACCAGTAACTTATACATTACTGTTACCGTCTGAGCATTAGGGGAACAATCCCCTTCCCCTTATGGGGTAAAGATAAGTTAGTACACAAATAATTTGAAAGGAAATAATATTATGGGACAACGCACAGCATTTTTGATTAAGAGAACATATTGGAATGGCAAAGTGAATATAAGATTGGTGCATCACCAATGGGGAATCGGAAGAGTTATGCACAATCACTTCATCAGAGACTTCATGGAAATGGTTACTGATAGAAGTTATCCGAGAAAAACTCTCAAAGATTTTATGACAATTATTGATGATGACAACTCTCTATATATTGAACGCAACTTCCGTAAAGGTAGCTTATCCATTCCAGATGTATGGGATAAAAAGGTTATCAAAAGATATTTTAACCGTACAGATAATAATAACGGAGGTATGATTATTGAAATCACTGAAAAGCCGTCAGACAAAGAACCTTATGGACTTGACATAGATGATTTGAAAATTGGTTTCATAGTTGGATATGAAGAATGTGATTATGACTATGACACAGGCAAATACTTAGGTGAAAAACCATTTGAAAAGCTATACACTGGAGAAGAGTATGTGAAGATTTCTTGTGAAGGTCAATATGCTTATCCAGAGTTTATTCAGATGTGGAACGGTTTCATCAAGCAGTATGAGATAGAAGAAGTTTCGGACACAAAAGAACTAAAGGAGGTTGCATAGTTGGGGGTTAATCCCCCTTCTTATGCAAGATTGGAGACTATTATGGCAGATACAGAAAAAATAACAATAACAAACTTCAATGATTTTAAAAAACAACTTACGGCATTAAAAGAAGATAGCACAACATCAGCACTCATTTCATTTTTCAAGTATTGCTGGCTGCATGATGCTGAATATGATTTTAACTTCTACAGAGAACTAATAGAAGACGAGTTGGAAGAGTTCGGACTTAAAGAATATCAATATCGAGTAACGGAAGACATGAACTTTGTGTTCCGATTTAAAAAGAAAGCAGAAGCTCTTCTCTATATCAAAAACTATGGAGTTGATTTTTTCATCAACAAAAGATGATGCGTGGCAGTGGGTAAAGTTCCATGAAAGATTGGAATTTTCCCAGCCAATTTAACAGAATACCTATTGTGTTAAATTCAGCCAAATAGGTTCAAATATAGACCACACAAGTAACATAGCCGATTTAATCAAAAACAAAACCACTTGAACTTAACACAATGGTTCACAAGCGTAAGTACAACTTAACACAATTAAAAGAAATGAGGTACAAAATGAATTATGTTCAACCGATACGAGATAAGAATAAAATAGAAGAAGTTAAAGGTTACTTGAAGCAGAATGGTACAAGAGATTTGCTACTGTTCACTATGGGAATCAACACAGGATTAAGGATTTCCGACTTACTAAAACTGAAAGTGATTGATGTTAAAGGTAAATCACATGTAGAGATTAAAGAGCAAAAGACCGGGAAGGTCAAAAGATTTCCTTTACTTGGGAATCTGCAATCAATGATAGACGAGTACATTAAAGGTAAACTTGATTGTGAATACTTATTCCGAAGCCGTAACGGTGCTAATAAACCAATCTCAAGAGTTATGGCATACAAGATTATAAATGATGCTTGCCGAAAAGCTGGTATTACTGATGCGATAGGTACGCATTCTCTTCGCAAGTGCTTTGGTTACTGGCACTACGATACTTTTCATGATGTTGCTATATTGCAATATTTATTCAATCACTCATCGCCAAGCATCACTTTGCGTTATATAGGTATCACACAGAATGAAGTAGAAAAGACTCTCCAACAATTTGAATTATAGAGATGTTGTTGCTCCTTAAACAACAAGAAAGCCCTCTGTTCCTTGTGAATAGAGGGTTCTTCTTATGCCTTCAAACACCACCAAATACATGCCAGCCGTAAACGGCAATAACCACGCACATTTCCAGCATACTGTATTTTCGTTTATACGAGCATTAAAATTAAATTAAGCTGCTAACCAGTTATATCCCATAGTTGCTTGTTCAACAATATGTTCAAAGATTATATCACTCTTTGTTTGGAATATTATTCGGTCATAGCTGTCCGGGAGATACTCATTCAATACAGAGATGATTTTACTTCTTACTTTCTCTCTTGGTGTTGGGTCATTCTGCCAATCAACAACGAACAATTCCTTTTTATTTTCAATTAAGGTATTATATAGGCTCTTGGCTGCCAGTTTAACCTTTTTTTCTTCTTCTTTAGTTAATGAGTCTTTGCATAACAAATCAAAGATTTCCAGTTCTTCTTCTGATAGGTCTTCCTTAACATGTCTGGATTCTTCTTCCTTCATCAGCTTCATAAGTTCAAGTAGCTTTTCATAGAAATCTTCATTCTGTGAACCACCAGAATTATATTCATCAATTATACCTTTGAACCTCTCAGCAAATCTTGTTCTGGTCTTGTTCTTCTTTAACATTATTTCCAGCTTATCTTCAATCAATTTTCTAAGGTCAGATATAACGAGGTTCTTATTCTTCACTTGTCTAAATTCAGTTTTCAATTCATCTATATCAATAATAGATAAATCAAGCTCTTTACCTTCTTCATTGATAATATATTTTCTTGCATCATCAGTAGCTATAACACTTTGGTCTAACAACTGATTTATTCTTGCTTGAGCTGATTCAATCTTTTCTGGTCTTACTTTACCGCTAATAATATCTCTAAGGTATAGAATAGCTTCTTTATATGGTTTCTTTTCAAATTCCATAGTGAATATTTCTGGCTTTAATGATTCATATATATTTTCAAGCGTATTAGCTAATACTTGGAACTCATTCTTTACTTCATCATTACTTACAATACTGTTTGCATAAGTTTCAAACTTTTCAATATTTCTGAATACTTCATCTTCATCAACAATATCTTTTAACTCTGCATTGTGAGACTTGCAGAAAGCACAGGTCATATCAATACTTTCATTCAGCTTACCAAACAAATCATCTATGTTTTTAACTGGCATATCTATATTATCGTTTGAAGCGTAATCTGCTAATGCTCTTTTCAAATGCTTGAATACATTTATATGGTCTATAATCAAACCACATTCTTTATTTTCAAACACTCTGTTTGCACGAGCTATTGTCTGCATCAGAGTATGACCCTTCATAGGTTTATCAAGATATAATGTTGAAATTGAAGGTGCATCAAATCCAGTCAGCCACATAGCACAAACGAAAACTAATTGAAGAGGATGCTTAGGGTCTTTAAAGTTATCTTCAATATCTTTTCCGTTTTCATCAATAGCACTCATTCTTTGAACATGAGGTTTAATTGTGAGTCCTTCCTTCTGGAATTTCTTCTCTTCCTCTTCTGTTCCTTCCGTACTAATTACAACTGCCATTTCAACACTGTTCATATAATCAACAGTATCTTTCAAACGTTTTCTTTCAAGGTCGTCTCTTGTCTGAGATATAGTTTTATTCAGTTCTTTAATCTCATCATGCCAGTAGCGTTGAACTTTATCATACATCTTTACTGCTGTGAACTTATCAACAGAAACAACCATACCTTTTCCACGAAATCCTCTGTTAGGGAAGTGCTTTACAATGTATTTGGCAATAGTATCAAGTCTGTCGTCTCTTTTAATGACTTCTAATTCTTTAGCATAATGGTTTTCTAACCTCTTTTGTTCTTCTTCGGTTAGGTTTTCATCTTCAAGTATTTCAAGGAAGTCATCACTGAATAAATCTTCGTTTACCAAACTAACTTCGGGAACTCTCTTCACATAATATAAAGGTACTGTTGCGTTATCTTCTATTGAATCAGAGAAGTTATATTCAGAAACATAATCACCAAACCATTGGTTAGTTAATCTCTTTGCCCCTAATAAAGGTGTTCCTGTAAAAGCTATGTATTGAGCATTAGGAAGCCCTTTTCTCATATTTTCAGCAAGGTCTTTATATTGTGTTCTGTGAGCTTCATCAACAACTACAATAATGTCGTCTCTTTCTGACAACACAGGATATTCTTTTCCTTTGTCATAACGGAACAGCTAAAGGCAGAAAACGCCTTAGAATGGACAGGATGCCTCAATAACATAAGGGCTTGTGCGAGGGAGATTGTGGAAAAGGAAATTAT
>CADBXV010000021.1 GCA_902798645.1 uncultured bacterium | reverse complement strand
TTTTGTGTTTTTCCTTGCATCTGTTTCAAGCAAATTTAATATAAGAAAAAATCATAAATTTTATTATTCTATGCTCCTGCTTTTGGAGTGTGCAATACTTGGTATATTTACATCAAATGATATGTTCCTGTTCTTCTTGTTCTGGGAACTGGAGATGATTCCTGCGTACTTTTTAATCGGTGGGAAATGGGGGAAGTGTAATCTTATTGCAAACCAATCTTCAGAATACGAAGAAGATTCAACCGCTAAAAAATCAGCAATGAAATTTATTCTGTTTACATTCTTCGGAAGCATGTTTATGCTTCTCGGAATTCTCCTTTTACATTATTATAACTTTGTTTCAAACGGAATTTTATCAGCCGGTTTTGGTGATATTACTGATATAACAATTCCAAAAGGCATACAACTTTTAATTGCTGTATGCTTGCTTATAGGCTTTGGGGTTAAACTTCCTATTATACCTTTACATACATGGCTTCCGGATGCTCATACAAACGCTCCCACACCTGTTAGTATGATTTTGGCAGGCATACTTTTAAAAACAGGCGGATACGGAATTTATCGTTTTAACTATGAAACTCTGTCTCAATCATTTAAAATTATTGCTCCGATTTTAGCAATATTTGCTTTGATAAATATTATATACACAGCATTTGTAAGCTATGCACAAACTGATATCAAACGAATTGTCGCATACTCAAGCATTTCCAATATGGGATTAGTTCTTCTGGGATTATGCGCAATCAACAAAATAGGACTGTCAGCCTCCGTATTTCATATGGTATCACACGGACTTGTAACCTGCGGATTGTTTATGGTTGCAGGAATTGTATACTTAAGATTTAAAGACAGAAATATTAACACTCTGCAAGGTGTCGCATCTGTTATGCCAAGATTATTCGGATTTGCAGTGTTGATAGTATTAGCTTCTATAGGCGTACCACTATTTGCTCCTTTTGTGAGTGAAATATTAACTATTCTGGGAACAATGAATTCTGATATTTCGGAAGTTATCAGATTTTCAGCACTTTTTGCTCTGCCGTTATTAATCTTAAGCTCTTGCTACATGCTTAAATTTCTGCACAAAGGGTTTTTTGGAGAAGTAAAAGAAGAATATTTGAAAATAAACGATTTATCAGTTCACGAATTCATTGTACTGGCTTCCATACTCGGCGGACTAATTATCTTTGGCTTGTTCCCTGATACAATTATAGGTTTGATTGGAGGTTAATTTTATATGATAAATGATATTTTTAACATACTGTTACCTCATTTTGCGCTTGGAGGCTTTATATTATTACTGCTGGTTTTAAGCATGATAATGTCACCAAGAAAATATAAATATGCCAGAATTATCTCTGCAATCGGGATATCTTCGTCAATCGTATTACTTTCTTCAGTTCAAACAGAACCGCAATACTTCGGATTTCATAATTCCATAATGGCAGACAGCTATACACTTTTATTTGATTTTATAATCCTCCTGTGCGGATTTTTTGTTACACTTCTGTCTAAAAATTTGGTTAAAACAATAAAAGGAAGTGCATATACGTTTTATGCAGTACTTTTAACTGCGCTTTTGGGTGCTTTAAGCATTGTTTCAGCAAACGACTTTATTTCACTGCTTGTATCTGTTGAACTTTTAGGTTTTTCCACATACTTTTTAATTGCAGTTTCAAAAGGATACCATTCAAAAGAGGCGTCTTTCAAGTATTTAATAACTTCTGCGGTATCGACAGGATTTTTCTTATTCGGAGCTTCATATCTCTACGGAATTACGGGAAGCTTAAATTTTTCTAACATATACGAATACATAACGGAAAACGAAACTTCTTTGATATACACCATTTCAGCGTGTATGATAATCTTAGGATTGGCTTCTAAACTTTCTGTTTTTCCGTTCGCAAATTGGGTAATTGACGTATACAAAGGATGCGAAACATCAATTTTGGCATTTTTATCAACAATACCTAAACTTGCAATGTTCGGAATAATTTGCAGACTTATGGTATTTCCTTTAAGCAACAGCTTTGAACTTACTTTTGTAGTAGCAATATTGTCACTTATCACTGCTCTTTGGGCAAATACATACGCAATTCGAGAAAATAATGTAAAAGTTATTCTTGCATGCTCTGCATCTGCAAATGCATCATATGTATTACTCACGGCAAGTCTTGTTTCTGTTTATAATTTGTCTACGGTTATTTTCTATTTAATATGTTATGTTGTTATGAACATTGGTACGTTTGCTTTTTTGAATATATACGGTGATAAAAATTCTTTTGAAGTCAATGCGTTTAAAGGTCTTTACCATAAAAACCACGGGCTTGTCGGAGCGTATTCGTATTTGATAATAGGACTTGCCGGAATTCCGATTACCTCCGGATTTATTGCAAAAATTTATCTTTTTAGCGCAATCGCTAATTCCGGATTGGTATTTGTTCCATTCCTGCTTTGCTTGTTATTATTGACAGTAATTGCATTATTTTATTATCTTAAAATTATTCTTCCGCTTTTTGAGGAATGTGATAAAAATACAACGGTACAAAAATTCCATACAAATTTTTCACAAAAATTTGTACTTGTATCAACAGCGGTTATTACTTTGATAATAGGCTTATGTCCTGAAGTACTCATCGAACTGTGCAGATTTATTGCATACAACATATAATGCTTATAATTAGTGCTTTGCTTTTGTTCCTTTATTTTTTTCGAATGATTTTGGTTTGAATCTTTCTACAAGCTTTGTAAGCATTTCTATCGACATAATATTATCTTCAGACTTTTTAATATTATTGCGGTTAGATTTTACCGGTTTATTTGTTTTATCTGTTACATGAACCGATTCACATTTCTGCATTATTTTAAACTGCTCATTTAAGTCATATTCCGGCGGTAAGTTATAATCACGTACTGTTTTGAAAAATCCTGTATGTCGATTTATTAATTTTTGTGTTCTGTTTTCTTGTAATTCATCTTTTCTGAGTTGTAAGTTTGCATCTTTGCAATACTGCAAAAATCTTTCCTTAGCACCTTCATTTTCTTCTGCCTTAAGTGGCTCCCACAAATTGATTAATTCTGAGTACTTTTTGTCAAGCTGTTTTCCGTCAAAGAATTTAAATCTCTTATCGTCAAAACATTTTCCTCTATCCATTCTTGCACCCATAATTTGAAGTTCAAACGGTCTTGAACCTTTTTCTTTTAATTGCAAAATAAAATGGAGCGCACAATAGTTACCCTTTGTGTGCTTTGGAAGCGGTCTGTCAACAAGACGAATGTTGTCAACGTCAGCTTCTAAACCATTCCAGACTTCTTCCTGAATATCTTCTAATCTGTTAAGAAAATCAGTGGATACGTAATCGTATTCCTCTTGCTCTTTTTTAGTTAGTTTTTTTATAGCATTTGGTCTTTGCAATTCTATTTCTTTAAGCTCAATCTGACCGGTTTTTATTAACGGAATTAATCTGTCTAATACAGTTTCTGTTTCTTCTTTTCCTGTTTTATGATTCATAACGATTTTTGCACCGTTCAAATCAGTCATATTTGCTAAAACTTCTTTTACGGAATCCCAACCTCTTGTAGCACTTTTTTCCATTATTGATACTACAGACTTCGCCCTATCTTTAATATCTAAAATAACATTTTTTGGTGAAAATTCAGATACCTTCAAATCACCAAAAATTTTATTCATAAACATGCTTATTTGAGCTTGCGGTTCAAGCACCTTTTCTCGAATTTTTTGAGAAACACTAATTGAAACACCGCCCTTTCTTTCTTCTCCGGACAGCACTTTTTTAGTGGGAGCTGTTTTATCGGGTGTTATTCTTGCCTCTGTAATTTGTCTTACATCACGCAAAGCACGGGCTTCTTTTCTTGCATAAACTGCACGTAACTCACTTGAAATAACTTTTGCCCCCCTGCCTCGGAAAGAAACAGTATCGGCTGTTAACGGACTTTTCATCTGTATTCCAATAAAAGAAGGCTCACTTTTGTCAGTCTTTTGGACTAACCGCACAGCATTAAATTGGACATTATAAATTTTTTGAATATTCATAGACTTACTTTTCTGTTATCTTACACACATATATAAAATCAAAAATAAATTTTTTTGCTAGTTATATTTCTTTTTGTAACATTTGTTATTATACACCAATTGTTTCTTCTATTTTATTCTCGAATCCGGTATATTCACATATCTGCCTTGCCCATTCTTTGATAATCTCATCTTCTGGCAGTTTATAAGAAATAGGCTTTCCTACTGTTACTGTTATATGTTTTTCAAAAAGCTTGTGAGCATATCCGTCAAATCCTTTTATACCAACCGGCACAATATCTGCCTCAAATTTTTTGGCAAACATTACAAACCCTTTGTGTATATCTTTGATTTCAGGTTCTTTAATTATTCTACCCTGCGGAAAAATTCCAAGTGACCAAGATGTATTAAAAATGGACTTGATTGTCTTAAAAGTTGCGATTTCAGGTTTTTCTCTGTTTACGGCAAACGCTCCCAATATATGCACCAAAAAACGTAAAACTTTATTTGTACTTTCTTCAAACAACTCTTTTTTAGCCATATATGCAACACATTTTTTGACAGCCAAAGAAATAATCGGCGGATCTATGTATGAAACATGATTTCCTGCAAAAATTACACGAGATGTTTTTGGTATATTTTCGCGACCGACAATCTTTAAATTATACATATATTTTGTAACAGTCCAAACGACAAAAGTGACGAACGTTTTATAAAATAAAATTCTCCAAAATCCATAGTCTTTCTCTGTTCTTCTGCTATAATTTTTTTCTTTTCCCATTCATACTTCCCTAATCATTATTGTGCATTTGGTATATACTTAAAGCCTGTTAAATTTTGTATTGAATCTCCCCACTTTGTAATCATTTCATCTATGTTATCAGAATATGGTATCACTTCTCCGATTTTTACAACAATTTTTCCTGAAAACGGAATTCTTTTTGCGACTTCCGTTCCTGTAATACCAACCGGCAAAATTCCGCATTTATTACTTTTTGCTATTGACGCAAAACCTTTTGTGATGTTTTTAATTTCCCCGTCTAACTGCCTTGTTCCCTGAGGAAAAATACAAAGCACCCATTTTGTATTTTTTATTGCTTTAACTGTTTTCATAGTTGAGACACTTACGTGTTCTCTGTCAACGGCAAATGCTCCGAGCCAATTCAACCACCACCTTAGAAACGGATTTTCAAACAGCTCTTTTTTTGCCATACAAGCTACACCTCTGTCCATTATCGCACATATCAAAGGCGGATCAAGCGTAGATAAATGATTTGCTGCTATTAGAAAATTGTTATCATCGGGAATATTTTCTTTTCCTTGAACTTCTAAGCGATACACAAGTTTAAAACGTATCATATAAAATACATGTGTTACAAGAAAAAGAAAAATTCTTCTCCAAATATTATAAAACTTTATATCTCTGTATGAATGATTTTTATTTGTTTTTGTTGTCTTTTCAGACATAATTCAACTCCTCGCACAAAACTATTATACATCAAAATTACTGTGTAAAATAGTTAATTAGAGCTATTTTTTTGCTCTTTTTTTTCTTCTTGACTCTCGTTGTCCTCATTTTTATCAGAGGGATTTTCGCTATTATCTTCTTCGTCGTCTTCTTCTAAAATTTCTTTGATAGTTTTTTTGTGCCGATTTGCATTAAGCACACTTGCAACATTTGTCATAGCAAGAGAATTCAATGTAGCTCTCAATAACGCACTGCGGTCTACATAAGGCTGATTGTAAAGATTTTCGTCAAATTCTTCACCTTCAGCCGGAGGAAGATACATTGCTTCTGAGCCGTATTTGTCCTGACTCATCTTAGCTGCGGTACCGGAAGGGTCACCGCTTTTGAAATTAAAAGCGCCGCCTATTCCGTAAAAACCTGCCGATCTGTTATCTACCACTATTTGACCTCATGTTAAGGGATTTTTATACTGCTAATAAATTACCCTCATAGTGTAATATAACCCCTAAAAAAATAATTTGCTATTGTGTAAAGAAATTGTTACATATTAAATTTTTCATTCTCTGCTCGCTGGTCGCTTTCTTGACCTGCTCGCATTAAACGAATATCGCTTACGCTTTCATTCTCTGCTCGCAGGTCGCTTTCTTGACCTGCTCGCATTAAACGAATATCGCTTACGCTTTCATTCTCTGCTCGCAGGTCGCTTTCCATTGGAGAAAGAACTGTTTATCGGTTAGCACATCACACCTCTCAAGTAGCAGCGTGTGTTTTAACGCACGAAAAATTTTATTGTTTAAATATTTTGATTTTCTGCATTTAAGTGCACGCTGCAAACTAAAAAGTCAACCTTCTGTTAACCGGTTACAATTTATTCTATCAAACCCTCGCATAAAACAAATCGCCCGAGCGGTATTACTTCCGCATAATTATTTAGAGAATCTACAAAACATTTATTCTCACAAAAACCTCCCGATAAATATATTTTTTCGGGGCGCTTTGCAAAATTCCATGCGTTGTATGCAATCCCATGCACAAATTTTGATATCGCTTCAGCAGGCTTAATCCCACCTGAGATAGAATCCATTATTTTTTCCATCCCGAATATTCCGCAGGTAACCGTAAACTTTTCTTCATCAAATTTTAAATCATCTGAATTTACATCATAAAATTTTAAAAGCATTTCAACTGTTGCGCCTGTTGAACTTGCGCAAGATGTATTCCAGTCCATGTCATGAAATTTTCCGTCTTTAAAATTAATCCATTTGGCATCACGGCTTCCCAAATCTATAACAGTTGCATTTTTATCGATATTTAACTTTTTTGCACCGTTTGCGAGCGCAATAATCTCATTTTCGCTTGCATCAGCCATATGACCGCAAGAACGAGTAGGAACGATTTTTTGTTCCTTTATAATTTTTGATGGCAATATATAATAATTCTTTCCGTCATAATTTTTCAGACAAAATCTCTCATCAAGAATTTTATCATTTGTGATAACTTTGGAATAAGTTGTTCCTGCATCTAAATATACTACCATAATTAAAGTTTACCAAAAATTGAAAACAGCGTAAAGAATCTGTTTTCTGTTATAATTTTTTGCTCATACTGATTATCTTATCTAAGCTTAAAAGCTTTAAAGAATTATGTTTGCCTGTTTGTTGATGTATTGTATTTATAAAGTCTTTTACAGCAAAGGTTATTGAACTCAAACCAAATGCTTTTACTTTTTGCACCCCAAATACGTCTTTTGCGCCATACAAAATCCTTATTGCATCAGCTTTTCTTAGTGTGTTTTGAGGTATGTATTGAAGAAGAGTTTTTTCGTTGTCTTTTTCAAGGATAAACCCATTTTTAAGAATTGAACTCTGAACTTTAGAAACTTTGTAATTTTGCCTGATAAATATATTTATTACACGATTAATAAATTCTTCTTCAGACAGCTTATTCCATTTTTTTCTTTCCGGTTCTGTAATATTTTCTAAGTTTTTAAACAGCCATTGTTTTCTTTGCGGTTCAGAAAATATTTGCGGTTGAATATTTTGGACATTTTGTATATCTTTAAAATCAAAATTATATTTTTTTGCAAGTTTTATAATATCTTCAAGCTTTAGAACTTTAAAACTGTTATTAGAATTACGGTTAATACTTTCAACAATATTTTTGCACCCTTTAGTACCGGAGGAGGCAACCAGTATAACATCGTCTGCCCCAAAATAATGTTTACACCCCTGAAGTGCTAATACTTCATCTGCTCTTACCGGTTTGGAGAGGTTGTGAACGCATTCTATATATGTCTTTTTCCCGTTTTTATCCGCTGTAATATCAATCCCTCCATCTATAGAATATCTTGTTACACCTGTTTTATATCCCATCTTTTCAAAAAGCTTTGTAACCGCAAGTTCAAACTCTCTTTTAGTCAGAGTTGCCCATTGCATATATTCTTCCGTTGATATCATCGGGTCGGAATGAGATAAAATGTTTTTGTTAATTCTTTCGTATTCATCAAGTAATTGTTTAAACAATTCATTATTAAGCTTAAGCTCTTTTTGTATATCAGGGTTTGGTGCCCCTTTAATTTTTAAGGTTGAGATTTGTTTAATTATATTCGCTCTGTTATTGTTCATTGTACTAAAAAGAACTGATAAATCTTTGTTCATTCTAAAACGACCGCTGATTCCCTTTTTCGTTAAACAGGTTGACTGTGCTATATCATCTATTGTCAAAACCATGCCATTATCAATTGCTGTTTGAAGAATCGTACGTATTTTTTCGTTCAATAAAGCGGAATTATCCGTAATTTTTTTATGCTCGACTTTCTTCCATAACGCATTAAGACGGGAAACTTTTCTTATTCTTTCTTTGCACGCTCCTTGTGTCATTCCGGCTTCATATGCAATATCTTTTTGAAAAATTGCTCTTTTTTCGTTTATGGCTTTTAGTAAAATATCTTCTATTTTTTTGTCATTAAAAATTGAGAGTTGAAATTTATTCAAAATGGGCGAGGGTTCTATTGGTGTAATTTTTTTAACTTTTTCCCAAAGTTCTTTTAGCTCAGAGTTTTCTTTTAAACGCAATACCAAGATATCTCTGCTTATCCCATATTTTTCTTTTAAAATATCGCAGGTTATTTTTTCTCGGTTATTTATTGCATTAGTAAATATTTGTTTTAGCTTTTCTAAAAAGTCTTTTTCTGATGCTTCCTGCAACTTGTTCCAAAGGCTTCTTAATTTTGTGTCAGAATATATTCTATTTGAACATATTGATTTTGAAAATCCTGTATTAGCCGAAAGCTCTGCAAAACCGAGTGCTTTCTTCTCTCTAAGAGCTTTTTCAATCTCTTCACTAATCTTTATGTTAATAAGTTCTGATTGATTTTGAAAAATTTTATTATTTTCTTTCCATAATTCTCTTAATTTAGGATACCGCTTTATCCTGTCATAGCAGATTTGATGCTTAATCCCTATGTTTTTCCCGATATCTTCTATGCTGAAATAGATACCATTTTTATTTGCCTCCTCTAAAAAATTTTGTATTTTTTGAATAATAGCTTCCGATTCGGTTTTTGTATGAGTTATATCTCTTTTATGAATTCCTGACTGCCATAAGTCTTTCAATTCCGGTATATTATCGATTTTGTGCTTGCAGAATTTGACGGATAGTCCGGTTTTTTCGGCTATTTTATCAATTTTTACCGGTAGGTTTTTGTTTATACATTCTAAAAGAGCTTTTTTTATTTTTTGTATTTCATTTGTTTTATTATCAGCCTTAAAGCTTCTTATTTGATTCCATAACGTAAGTAAATTGCTGTATCTGGAAATTCTTCCTTTACATGCTTGTTCTGTCAATCCGCTTCGTTTGGATAACTCGTGATAATCAATTATTTCTTTATCACGAACACAGTTTGTCAAAACCTCTTCCAGCTTATTTTGATTTTGGATTGATTTATTTGTTCGTGTTCTGTGATTACATTTTTGCCATAATTCAGTTAACTTTGGATTGTTTCTGATTTTTCCGAAAAAAACGTATTGTGTAATATTAAGTTCTTTCGTAATGTCTGAGAAGGTGATTGGTCTGTTTGTTTCTACTGCCTGTTCTAAAAATGTTTGTATTTTTAGGATTAATTCATTTACTGCTGTTGTATTTTTAGGCTGAACTATATCTGTACTCTTTTTTTTAACAGGCTTGCGATGAATAACCAGATTCCATAAAGCTTTAAGTTCAGGATTATTCAAAATTCTACGGCGTGTCATTTCCGTATCAAATCCCATTTGCTCAGCAATATCTGAATGAATAACCGGTATTTTTTCTTCAATTGCTTTATTTAATATTTGTTTTATTCTTTTATCAATTTCTTCCGATTCATTATATATTGCCTGTTCATCAAAAGCTGTACCGTTAAAAGCTATGCTGTTTGACATGTACGACAAATAGCGGGGCTGCTTTTTACAGTCTGATTGTGTTTTGTTTATTAGTAGTATACTGTTAATTTTCATTTTTTCTTTTTAAATTTAGTACTTTATTAATAAAACTTCTGAAAATTTTTTTTTGCTATTTCAGGGCAATTTCTTGAAAGAAAAATACTTTATATAAATAAGAGGATAAAAATATGGGCGCATCTAAAACAAAATTTTTAATGAGTATTGCAGTAAATTCAGATTTACGTATTCACGAAAGAATTGCAAAAATAAAAGGAAAAGATAATAAAATAAGTTCGGTTGACGAAGCAAATGCAATACTTGCAATTCCTTCCAAAGACATTATTATAACCGACAATAAAGAGACTCTTACATACGCAAAAATAGATGCACAGAACTACCTTAATAAACAAAAAAACAAAAAGAAAAGTACAATTAAAGAAGACAATAATCCTTTGAAAACTTTGAACTATTTATATGAAAACTATAAAAAATTAAAAAAAACTATAAACGATATAAATAAACTAACTAACGTATTACAGCCGTTTAATGTAATTTATTAATAAATTAGGTTTACAACCCTTTATCTACCCCCTAGAATCTCATAAAGTTCATATTGTGTTTTTCTAAATATGCTTTCAAATCACGTTTGATTTCAGGAGCTAAAATGTATAGAACAATTACGTTCGGAATACATAAAGCAATCATCATTGCATCTGTAATATCAATAACCGATTTAACATTCATAACTGAGCCTATGACGATAAATATACAATAAATAATGTTAAAAGTAAGAACACGTTTTTTACCTTCACCTAACAAGAAAGTCCAAGCTTTTTGCCCGTAATATGCCCAAGAGATTAGAGTAGACATTGCAAACAGGACAGCAATAAGTGAAAGCACAACAGGGAAAAACGGAATTACTGATTGGAAAGCGTTAGATGCGAGTTCAATCCCGGATATTTCACCGACTGCACTCATATCAAGCACGCCGGAAGAAACTATTGCCAAAGAAGTAAACAAGCAGAGAACACCTGTTAAGAAGGTTTCAAGCAGAGCAACAAACCCTTGTGACACAGCTTCTTTTGTTTGAGCTGTCGCATAAACAATAGCAGCAGCTCCTGTTCCTGCTTCATTTGATTGAACGGATCGTCTTAACCCGATAATAATTGTTCCGAAAACACCGCCTGCAACTGCTGTAGGATGAAATGCTTCGTGACAAATCAAAGATACTACATGAGGCATACTTTTCAGGTTTGCAAATATAACAATTAATCCTGAAATAATATATAGAACACACATTGTAGGGGTTAAAACTGTTGTAACCTTAGCTATACTCTTAATACCGCCTACAACAACCATACCGATAAGAATTGCGGCAACAAGACCTATAACCCAAGTAAACCCATGGAATATACTGTTTTCGCCCCCTGTTATAAATACAATTTGGTGAGCAGTCTGGTTTATTTGAATCATATTTCCGCCTGTAAGTCCGCCTCCGATACAAAGAATAGCAAACAAAACGGATAAAGGCTGACCTAACCAGCGCATTTTTCTTCTTGTTAAGCCGTGTGCAATATAGTGCATAGGTCCGCCTGATACAGAGCCGTCAAGATTAAACCTTCTGTACTTAACCGCCAAAGTTGCTTCCACAAATTTTATTGACATCCCCAAAAGCGCACCTATAAAAATCCAAAATGCAGCTCCGGGACCTCCGATGGAGATAGATATAGCAACACCTGCAATACTTCCTATACCGATTGTGCCTGATAGAGCAGTTGCAAGAGCTTGGAATGATGAAACTTCTCCGCTTCCGTCACCGCCTGCAGGTTTGGAAACAACTTCTATTGCGTGTTTGAAACCCCATACAGCCATCCCTCTGAAATATATTGTGAAAAATATACCGGCAATCAATATCCAGAATATAATCAATGGTACTTTACTTCCGCATATTGTTACAGGAAAAAAGATAATGTTTGCTACAAAATCAGATACAGGTGCAATATGTTTATCCATAAATTCGTCAACATTCATTGCACTTGCAGTCTGCAAAGTCATTAACATAGTGAACATTAAAGTTAAAAATCTTGTCATAATCTTCTTCTCTTTTCCTCGTTTAAAAGTGTAAAACCTTTTTCTTCGGCCTTTAATACATTTACACCTATTTTACCCCAAACATGTCAACTTTTTAAAAAATCTTTACATTATGGGTTTAAATGTAAAGAAATGTTGTAGTCTGTAGCAAAATTAATTTTTATAAGTTTTAATAATATTAGAAGGAGTGTACTATGCGTGTAAATTCAGTTGACAGTACAAATTTTCAGATGGCATTAAAATTAAATCCCCAAAAAATGCCTGAAAAACTTAAAGAAAAACCTATGGAATACATAATCGCATTAAACGAATATGGTGACAGGATAAAAGATGTAAAAATTTTTGATGTTGTTTTAGAAGACAGCTTTATTCCTCAGGTAAAGAGAATCGGTGGTGTGGATGGAAAGGACTATTTTAAAGCATTAAAGAATGAAGAAAAACATCTTGGAAAATCATACGAAGTTCCTGCCGGTTTTGACGGAGATACTGCAGGGGGTTTTAATCCAAACGAACCTGCTATATTTCGTTCTGTATACGGAAAAGATGCAGAAAAGAAATATTCGGAATTTAAAAAATTAGGTATGCTGGAGCAGGCAGGTGAGCTTAGCAGGCTTTTGGAGAAAGAGTATGTCAATAGTATAGTAAAAAAAGCCAGAAATGAGTCAGAAATTAAATTAAAAGCTTTTGAAAAACAAATAGAAAAAGAGAATCTGGATGCGGCTATTGATGATTTGGTAAGTAAATATGAACTTCCGGAGGCGGAAAAAACAAATAAAAAAAGCTGGTGGAAAAGGATTTTTGGTTAATAGGATAAAAACAGAGCTAATATTTAATTTAGCTCTGTTTTTTTTTATGTTAATATTAATATAATTAAAAGTAACTATATACTATTTTACAGTAAATGTTACTATAATTTTGTCATTCTGTGGGAAATAGCCATTTAAATCCCGAAGAATCTCAAAAATTATATGTTATGGATATTCCTCGCCCATAAATTGCTGTTGGGCTCAGAATGACGGATTTTTACTGTAACATTCTATATAATTACCCAATTAAAAATACAAAAAGAGGGATATTAATATGAAGAAATTTTTTCAGATATTGGGATTTATTTTACTTGGTCTGATTTTAGCTTTATACTTGTGCTTTCTGTTTGTTTTACCAAACATGATTGACTTGAATCAATACAAACCTTTGGTAAAAGATTTAGCTAAAGAACAGGCAAATTTAGATGTAAATTTTGATAATGCAAAAGTTATAACAACACCGTTTTTAGGTGCAGGAGCTAAGATTGATAACATTAGTGTAAAACTTCCTGATGGCTCTATTCTGTTATCGGCAGACAGCATAAAGGCAAGAATTGCTATTCCGAGCTTGTTTTTGCTGACTGCAAAGGTTTCTTGTTTTGAGGTTGAAAACCCGTTCGTAAATTTAGAAATCGACAAAGACAATGTTGATTATAAAGTAGTTAAACTTGTGGAAAACATTCTAAACGAAAACAAAGAAAAGACTTTAGGCGAAGAAAAAGTTGTAACACAAACTTGGTTTAATCCTGCTTGGATAAGAATTAAAGTTCCTTGTGCAAAACTTAAAAACTACAAAATCCTTGTTAACGATACAAAATCAGGTCATTATTTGGATTTGCACGGCGAAGAACTAAAAGCCGGTTATTTCAACGGAAAAACCGCTAAATTGAAAACATACGCAGAATTATTTTCCGACCAAAACAAAAATTTAACTGCAAATATTGATATAAACACATTTCTGCCCAAAACAGAGTCAAAACTTGATTCGGAAGACGATCCTGCGGAAAGAATTGACGTTCCGTTCCTGAATCCTGTTGAATTGTACAGAAACTACAATTTAAAAGCAGATATTGATACTAAACTTCTTATTAGAGAACATAAAGGAGATATAACATCATTTGGTCATTTAAACATAGATGGTGTTACTTTAAAAGTTTCTCAATTACAGCTTCCTGTAAGCTACTTACACATTAAAACCTTTGAGCATACAGTGAATATGGATACGAACATTTACCCTGCTCCCGAGCAAAATATTCAGCTTTTAGGAAAGTTAAATTACAGCAAACGTCCTTGGCTTAATATGAACATAAAAACAGGAACAATCCGTTTTAACGACATGTTAATTCTTGGAAAAGCATTTTTAGATTCTTTGAGTATAAGAAATGAATTAGGGCAGTTTAAAGCAGAAGGTACTGCAAAAGCTGATTGCTACATTAAAACAAACTTTAAAAAGCTAAAATCTGACGGTTTTATAAAAGTTCAAAACGGCGGTTTAGCAGTAAGAAATTTAGGGCAAGTTATATCTAATGCCAATATTAATGCGATTTTAGATAACAGCGTACTCTCTCTTGAGAATTCAAGCTTATATGTAAACAAATCTAAAGTTACAGTCAGCGGAAGTATTGATGAAAAATCCTTTGCGAACATTAAAATACAAACGGATAAAATGCCTTTGCCTCCTCTTTTCAACGCTTTTGCTCCAAAAAATTTGCGAAGCTCATACAATTTCCGTTCAGGAGATATAACGCTGGATACAATAATAAACGGTAAACTGAAAGAAGCCGTTGCTAATGCTAAATTCGGATTAAATAACTTAGATTTGTCAGACAAAAAAAATACATTTAATATTAAAAATAATAATTTGTCAGGAGAATTTACGGTTGAAACAAAGAAACAAGCAATAACCGGTCATATTGAGAATAAAGACTTTGCCTTTTCTTTGCCGAAAACCGGTTCTGCGGTAAAAATTCCGACGCTTCAAATCGGGATTGCTGATAAAAATATTTCAATACCTGAAAACAAGTTATTATTTAACGATAAGTCAGAAATCAAATTTTCCGGTGATATTATTAATTACGAAAAACTAAAAAGTATCACTTTGAATTCCGCCGGAAACATTGACACAAATGATTTAATAAAGATTATTGGCAGAGAGTTTAAACCGTTTATTCACTCTCAAGGAATAATACCAGTAAAATTGCAACTGTACGGAAATAAGAAAAAACAAACTCTGGTTGCACAAGCACTCGCTGATAAAGACAACTTTATTACACCTGTTGATTTAACGGAACTCGGAGGAAAGCAAACATCACTTCAAGCGGTTGCCGACTTGAAACCGGGCAGAGTAAAGATTAAAAAAACAGGGTTATATATAAGAACTGTTTCAGTTGATGAAGAAGGAAATGAGATTGTTAACCTTGAAGATATTGCGGATATTGACGGTACTGTTGCCGGAAGCAGGATTAACTTGATTAAGGTAAATATGCCGAAAATCCTAAGCGGAAAAATCCACGTTTTTCCAAAATCATCTTTCGTTGTTGACAAATCACGCTTATTTGTATATGGTGAAACTTCAAATCCTATAATCAGAGGCGGAATTAATATAAGAGAAATAAATATTCCCGAGCTTTTAACTTCTGTTGATAATGTTAAAGCAGATTTTAAAGGTCACACATTGGGATTTGATATAAATAATATTGTATTAAACGGCTCAGATATTAGTGTGAACGGAGATTTAGACTTAAATCCAAGCACAGTTATCAACTTGTCCGACGTAAATGTAAGCTCTAACAATATTGTTTTGGAAAAACTTCTCAAAGTTGCAGATTTATCCATGAAGTACGTTCCGACATCAAATAAAGGAAACAACCGTTCTCAAGGAACTTCACAAAATGCGGATATTCCTGTTGATGTCCAAAACGGTACAATTAATATGAGAAGAATTCAAACAGGCAATATTGTTGTTTCAAATACAACATCAAGAATGGCGTTAAGGCGGAACATATTAGGACTCAGAGGTTTGAGAACAAATATATTTAACGGCAGAGTTAACGGCGATATCTTTGTAGATTTGTTAAAAACTCTGATAAATGTTGACCTTAAAGGAGAAAATATTAATGTAGCTAAGGCTATGCTTGATGCAGCAGGAATGAAAGATATGCTTTCAGGTACAGCCAAATTTGATACAAAGCTTTCAATTGACGGAACAGCAAAAACTGTTGAAGAACAAATGAAAGGTATCTCCGGAAAAATTAACTTCACTATAGTTGACGGACAATTCGGACCTTTCGGAAAGGTTGAAAACTTAATTATTGCGGAAAACATAAGAGAATCACAATTCTTCCAAACCGCTTTGGGAGGAATTATTAATTCACTCACATCTATTGATACAACCCATTTTTCAGAACTAATCGGAAGTTTAAATTTTGAAGACGGAATTTGTCACATAGATCCGATTACATCTTTGGGAAATGTTTTAACACTGCATATATTTGGCGATTTTGATTTGGTCAGAAATTATGCCGATATGAAAGTCAGAGCAAAAATGTCTTCAATCATATCTAAAGTTTTAGGCCCGTTGAACGCAATAAACCCTATAAACTTGATGAACAGCGCAGCAAGCATGAATATTGTTACAGCAAAAGCATTTTCTTTGTTCTGCGAAGTAGTACCGGAATCAGAACTTGAGACACTTCCTGCATTTGAAAACAGCTATGTTGATTCAGGAGCAGCGAAATTCCAGCTAAAAGTAAGAGGTGATGCTGCAAAACCGTTGACTCTCGTAAAATCATTCAAATGGCTTTCATCAAAATCGGAATACGATGAAGCGGTAGAGTTTGTAAATTCACTTCCTGACGAGATAGAGGGTTCTACCGCAACAACTATAGAAGAAGCAATTGCAGAAGCAAAGGCTCTTGAAGAGGAAAAGAAAACACTTAAATACAAGGTAAAACACCTTTTTGACAAAGAAAATAAAAAACCGAAAAAAACTGTTCAGGAACAAGAACAGACTGAAGATGTCGAAGAATAATCAATAAATCCTCTCTCTACGAGGAGGATTAAAAAATCAAGATTCAATGATATTCTTCGGCTTATCATTTACCACCGCCTTAGAATGATATAAATGCTTTTTTGGAACATCCTCTCCCCCTGCGGGGAGAGCCGGAGAGAGGGTTTATCCCGTAGGAAAAAAAAGAAAAATAGTTTTTGTCTAGTGAAACCTGACCTACGATTTTGGCAGTCTTAATAGAGAGAGGGTTTAATGAGGAAAGGCAGTTCGGCAGCTAAGCGGCTCGGCGGTTTTAGTGCGGAACACCGCACCCTGCTGCTGTTTTAAAAACAACTTTTCCACTTTCAACTAAATTAAGCCTGGCACTTTTATATTGTTTATCAATGTTATATATGGTGCATAATTTTAGACATCAAGTTCTCTTTTTTATGCATTCCGCTAAAACGCTCAACTTCTTCTCCGTTTTTCATAATTAAAAATGACGGAAAAGAATTTATGTTAAACCTTGCTGCAACTTCCGGTGAATTATCTGCATTTATTTGTCCTATCCAGACTTTTCCCATTTCCTCCAGTTCAGGCTGTTGTTTTTTGCAGTATCCGCACCAATCTGTATAAAATTCAATTAACTTTACACCTGTTTTTGTTTGTTCGTTAAAATTATCTTTATTTAATTCTGTTAACATAACTTATTTCCTCCTGATAAAATTTAAAATAAATAATAAAAAATATCCTCCGACAAATGTTTGCAAAAAGGATATTTGTGTTAGAATTCATATATGAATAAATTTTTGAGAGTTTTGTTTTTATTTATTTTCTTTTGCCTCACAATCATTAAACCCTGTGAAGCGTTTTGTATTTCAACAGTTTCTCAAAACATTCCTTCGTTGAATTTTATATCTTCTAAAAAAGGAGAAGTTACACTTGTTCAAGGGGAGGAAAATTACTACGTTGTTTCACAGAATCATACCCAATCGGAGATTACAAATACAGGTAAAAACAGTAATTCGGATTTGATTTTTGGTGAAGATGCAATAACCGAAGATAATATCTTAAAACATTACATATTTAATAAAACCAATTTAACCAAAAATCGTGCATATCATAAAATACCTCCGACGTTAAAAAACACGATATATACAAGAGCTCCGTAGAATAAAATATTATAATTTTTTACACAATATTTAAAATAATACGCAATAATAATGAGCGCAAAATTTCTCAATGAAGTTTGCTATTATACGGCAATCTGCATGAGAGCTATATTATGTTTTTAGGAGAATAATAAAATGGAAAATAAAAATTTAAATAAAAAAGAGAAAAATGAAGTTACGGGGATTTTAAGTTCATTGATATTTATGGCAATCGCAATTTTAGTTATGATTGTTGTTGCAAAATCAATGAGCTAAAAGGATGCTAAATTTGTTACAAAAATTTACTTAAAAATTGCCTAAAACACATTTTCCCCCACTTGAAAAAGGGAAAAAATCGGTAATAATATAAATAGCAGTTAAAAATACTGCGCTTTAGTTCATCAAAAGAATGGAAAGGGCCGACGAGGCCCTTTCCATTCTTTTATATAATTATGATTTAGTGCGAGATATAGAGAATATCAGCCCTAATAACATTAAAGCCGGATAGAACAACCCTTTTAATATTGCAAAAGATGTCATTCCTATAGATGCGGAAAGCGCCGCAGCAATAAGGATTTGAGCACCGTACGGTATCATTCCCTGAACACAACAAGATGTTGTATCCATTAAACTTGCTGCCCTTTCAGCTTTAAGCTCATATTTTTGAGCTAATTCTTTAACTATAGAGCCGGAAGTTATTATCGCAACAGTGTTATTTGCAGTAAAAAGGTTTATTACACCGACAAGAAAACATATTCCGATTTCACATGTTTTTTTACTTTTTATCCATTTTTCGGTTGATTTTATTATATAAGTTATACCGCCGTTGTACCTGACAAGAAGAAGCAGACCTCCGGCAAGCATTGCAACTATTATTGTATTTGCCATGCTGGTTGTTCCGTCCCCAATATATGCAAATGCGGTAAAAATATCAAACAAACCGTAAGAGATCCCTATGATTGTATTTAATATAGTTCCAAATAGTAACAGAAACATTACATTTACACCGGAAATACCAAGAATCAAAAGCAATATATATGGTGCAACTTTTATATAGCTGTCAAGATTTAATGTAACATGTTCTATGCCGGTTCCGTTTGTTGATGTAAACAAAGGAAGCGCATAAAGTGTAAGACATATTATAGCAGGAATGGTAATTATTTTGAGGTTGTAGAACATCTCATCACGCATTTCAACATTTTGAGTTCTGCTTGCGGCAATTTTTGTATCAGAGATTAACGACATATTGTCACCGAACATCGCACCTCCGACAGTTGCGCCGAGAAGTATGGCAGGATTAAATCCCAGCGATTGAGCTATTGTTACGGCAATCGGAACAATAGCGGCAATTGTTCCGCAAGAAGTACCGATTGATAATGAGATAAGCGCTGAGATAACAAACAAACCTAACACCATAAATTGTGTCGGAATGAAATGCTGTGCTATCATAACAGCTGA
The DNA here is from genome assembly GCA_902798645.1 of uncultured bacterium. Taxonomy (GTDB): domain Bacteria; phylum Cyanobacteriota; class Vampirovibrionia; order Gastranaerophilales; family Gastranaerophilaceae; genus CAG-196. The sequence continues at coordinate 3,588 of CADBXV010000021.1, read as the reverse complement.
ATCAACACCTCCGACAGCTTTTGCTGTAGCTGTAAACGCTCCTGCAAGAATAAATATAAGACACATTATCATTATATCTTTGTTGCCCATTCCGAGAGCAAAAAGCTCAATTTTTTTGCTCAATTTTTCTTTGTGATTGAGTATTAATGCGGTTGCAGAAGATATAATAAATGCAACGGTCATAGGAACTTTAGAAAAATCTTTTGTCCATAGAGAAAAACCAAAATAAAAAAGAACAAAAACAATAAACGGTGTTATTGCTTTAAAACTGGACTCTCTCCATTGTATATTTTCTTGGTTATTCATCCTCATTTTCTCCGTTCAAAATCTTTTCCTGCAAGTCAAAACTTTCTTCCATAAGCTTTTTGAGCTTTTCTTGCATCATCATTCGTTTGTAGGCATCTTGTCCCATTTGCCTGTCATAGTCCATAAAAAGATCTTTATCGGAGGCGGTAACCTTTTTCATTTCATGCATAAATTGGGTATGGCGAGAACATACACGCAAATTGAATTCTACTTCATCAATCTGTTTGGTAATATCGTTTAATCTTTCTTCCAAACTGTTCATTATCCAACTATCCCTAATTTTGAGGTTGATATTATTATATTCCCCAATAACCCTAACTTGATTTTAGAATTAAAAAAGTCACATGTCAATTTTTATTACAGCGTGTGGGGGGGGTAAATATATTTTTTTGTTTAGCGTTAAGCTTACAAATCTTGTTATTGCAGTACATGTCAAATAATTACTTACATTTCTTTAGCGCAAAGCAAACAAGTCATGTCATTCCGAGAGACTGTGTCTCGAGGAATCCAGCCTATTAAAAACTATCATTCATTTAAACAAAAGCAAAAATGTCCACCAAAATACAATAAGCTGGATTACTTGAATGTACAATGCACCCTGCAACTTGTTTTATAAATCTTTAAAATTAAATAAGCTCATCATTTCTACGTTTAAAGCATCTGCGATTTTTATTAATGCTTTCATTCCCGGTTGATTGATATTTACTTCTATTTTCCCTATATAGTCAAGGCTTAAACCACTTTTTTCTGCCAATTTTTCTTGTGTTAAACCTCTTTTTTCACGCAGAGATTTTATTCTTTTACCTATAGATTCATATAATTTTTTTTCATCCATTTGACAATTTTACTGGATGTAATAACATTTTATTACTGGTAATATTCCAGTAGAAAGGGTAGTTATGAATACATATAAAAAAAGAATACTGATAGACTTAGATGGTGTTTTGAATGAATATGGCAAAGAAAAATTTGACGAAAATTGTATTCCGAGAATAAAGGATGGTGCTTTAGATTTTATTAGGCAGCTCTGCAATTTTGCGGAATTGTATCTTTTTACATCAAGAAATTTGAAGTTAGCTGTAATGTGGCTGATTGAGAATGGTTTGGACAAATATTTTAAAGATGTTACAAATATAAAAATACCGTCGTATCTTTATATTGACGACAGAACAGTTTGTTTTAAGGGTGATTATCAATCAATATTAAAGGAAGTAAAAGAGTTTGAAGTATATTGGAAAAACTGATTTTATAAGTTTTCTCAGATTTTTATTTTTTGATTATTATAACAAAAAGTTACAAAATGGCTCTTGCTGACCTATATTATTTGCATTTCGTCTGTATTAGTTGTAGAATACAACTAAGTTTAGTGTGTTTATTTAACGGAATTAAGGAGTTAGTGTTTATGAATGGGAAAAAGAAGGAACTACGTAGCAGCGGAATTTTATCTCATATCGAAAACAAAACAGCGGATTATGAAAATCGTATAGCACTTGGTATTCGAGGGCGTTATGGCTGGAAAGAGTTTACTTATAAAGGACTTGGTCTGTTATCAAGAAAAATAGCAAAATATCTTATTGAAACTCTTGAGATTAAAAAAGGAGAGGGTATTGCTATTTTGTCAGAATCAAAACCCGAATACGGAGCTTGTGTATTTGCATCAACTCTTACCGGTTGTGTAACAATACCGCTTGATATCAAATTGTCTGAATATGAATTAGTTAATATTTTGTCAGATTGTCTGCCTTCAGTAATGTTTGTTTCACAACATTATTTAGAAACAGCTTTAAGACTTCAAAAATCAATCAGTTCAATTAAGCACATAATATTGATTGATGAAGTTTTTTATAACACTGATGTTACAAGTATTTATGCATTACCGGAAGAATACAACGCAAAATGGCGGCAAAGAAGTTCAAAGTCAACTGCGTTAATAATTTATACATCAGGGACAACCGGTGCGCCTAAGGGTGTTGAAATTTCTTATAAAAACATTAACGCACAACTTGAATGCTTAACTGATCCGATTAATGAAATCTTGCCGGACGGAAGAAAGACAACAATGCTTTCCATTCTTCCTATGAATCATTTATTTGAAATGACGGTAGGATTCTCTGTATTCCTTAATTTTGGACACACAGTTTATTATACAACAAGCCTTAAACCAAAAGACATTACAGATATTATGAAAGACAAAGGCGTTGAATTTATGATTGTTGTTCCTGCCTTCCTTAAACTATTGAAAGCAGGTATTGAAAAGGAACTAAAATCTGCACCTAAAATTGCGCAGTACATATTTCAGTTGATGTATCACGGTGCAAAATTTATTCCTTGGTACAACGTAAAAAGAATGTTATTTAAAAAAATCCATGACAGTTTTGGCGGAAAGTTCTTTGGTTGTATTGCAGGCGGCGCTCCGCTTGATTTGGAAGTAGGCGAATTCTTTGAAAGAATCGGTATCAAAGTGTATCAAGGATACGGACTATCCGAAACAAGTCCTGTTGTTTGTGTAAATACTGATAAGCGCTATGATATGGCTTGTGTCGGGAAACCGTTAAGAAACTTTGAAGCTAAAATCGACAAATCTACAGGAGAACTGCTTTTAAGAGGTCCTTCGATTATGAAAGGGTATCACAATCAACCTGAAATGACAGCAGAAGTAATTGATGAGGAAGGCTGGCTTCACACCGGTGATATCGCCAGACTTGATAGTACAAACCACTTGTATATAACAGGCAGAATTAAGAATATGATAGTTCTTAACGGAGGGAAAAAAGTATTCCCGGAAGAAGTTGAAGCTGTATTGGAAAAGAGTAATTATGTATCAGAAGTTTGCGTATTGGGTACTTCAAGAACATTTGGTGCAAAAGACGGTACAGAAGAAGTTACAGCAGTGATTGTTCCGAAATCGGAATTATATTCAAGCTATTCAGAAGCGGATATTGAACGCATGATAAGAGTTGAAGTTAAATCACTCTCTGAACATCTTGCTCAATACAAACGTCCGACAAATATAGTTATATCAAAAGACGAACTTCCAAAAACAACTACAAGAAAAGTTAAGAGAAAAGAAGTCAGAGAATTAATTAAATTATAATTATGCAGGGTGTGTTAAAAAGCAATGCAGAGTGCATCAGAATATATAATGTATGATGTATCGTTTTGACAGAAGGCATTTAAACCAATTATTGTCAGGTGAAACCTGACCTACAGTGTACAAATAACTAAAATTGCTCAATAACAAAAATTAAAACTTAAAGGGGTTTGGGGCATAACGTAATGAAC
>CADBXV010000020.1:12134-48592 GCA_902798645.1 uncultured bacterium | reverse complement strand
GCGGCAACTCCAACGACGGTTGGCGCATCATCGGCACACAGGCCTATGCCAACAGCCGATTCCTCTACTACATCAACGAAATCCGCTCTGCCGTCCTGATCATGCACGGTGCCGACGCTCACTCACGCTATTTCGGCGAGGCTGCATATCATTATATGGTCGACGGTAAGGCTGAGGGCTATAAATTCGTGGGGGAGCCCAATCCCAACCCCGAGAACAAGGAGTTGCTGATTATCCCCGATGCCTCCCACTGCGACCTCTACGACGGTGGATATGAAGAAAAGGCAGGTCAAGGAAAACCCAAGAACATGATTCCATGGGATAAGCTGGCCGACTTCTTTGCTCATAACTTATAATTACCACCCACCCGACTGTCGAAGGACTACTTAGTTCTTCGACAGTACGTTTTTATGAAGGAACAGCCAGACGGTATTCAGCATGATATAGTCTCGGTTGGTAACAAATTTGTTTTGCCTTTTTATGTTAATATTTGGTGAAAAACACGAAATATTGCGCATTTATCTTTATCTTTGCATATGATATTTGCAAAAACGAGATGAACAGAGTGAGGATTACTGCCGTTCGTCAGACCGTCTATACTGACCTGATGGCCCAATATGAGAACCCCATCGAACATACATGTGAGGTGACGGAGGGACAGCAATGGATATCCGAGAACGGCTTGCGCCCTGAGGGGATGTGCCCTTCTGCCTGGAGTTCCATGCGTGAGTTTGTGGAATCGCTGGCCAGAGGCGAAGGCAACTTCTACGACGGTTGGATGAAGAACCCGATGAGTGCGATGATTAGCTGTAATGACGGATTCCGTCCATTCACCTTCTATATTGAAGTAATCGAGTAATAACAGCTTGCTTTCCTCAGAAGTTGCAGCTACGAGTCGGCACAACAGGTCATAGAGACCATCGCAAAGGATGTGGAACACCACCGCGATGGCGCCGAACCCAACGACGACCTCACCATGATGTGTCTGTATATCAAGAACTGAATCCTGCACGAGTTTGAGGCAGCACTCGACGTGCCTCCGTATGATGCAATGTATGCCCTGCAGTTCGCAGACATGCAAACCCCCGAGTTAGTAACAGTATTCAATCATCAGGTCGGTAATCTGTTGTCGCAGAATCATTTGCTTGTTTAATGACTATTTTGTACCTTTGCAGGCAGAATGAAAACAGAAGCAAATGATTCGGCAGAAAATCAAGGATAAGGTCAAGGATAAGATCCAGCGTAAGATGAAAGATAGAATCAAGGACAAAGAGCGCGACAGCATCGACTTTGGACGGTCGAAGGTGGAGCCACTGTTTCATAGCATCTTCTATCCTACGCTGCTGTCGATGGTGTTTGCCTCGCTCTTCACGGTAGCCGACGGTATCTTCGTGGGACAGGGCGTGGGCAGCGATGCGCTGGCAGCCATCAATATCGTAGCACCGCTGTTTCTGATGACAACCGGCATCGCGCTGATGTTTGGCGCCGGCGTGTCGGTGGTGGCGAGTATCCACCTGTCGCGAGGGAACACCAAGGCCGCACAGATCAATATCACACAGGCCTTCGACGTGGCCATACTCCTGATGACCCTCGTGGCTGTGGGTGTCTATATCTTCCGCATACCGTTCTTGCGACTGTTGGGTTGCAGCGACGCTCTCCTACCCTTGTGTCAGGAGTATCTGTTGCCCATCCTGCCTGGTTGCATCTTCATCATCATCCAGATTATCGGCACGTTCGTCATCCGACTCGACGGTTCACCCAAATATGCCGCCTCGTTGGGGGTGATACCCGGTTTCCTGAACATCATCCTCGACTGGCTATTCGTCTTTCCGCTCCAGATGGGAGTGGCAGGTAGCGCCATCGCCTCGACCATCAGTTGCGCCACAGCTGCCGCGATGGTGATATGGTATCTGGTGTTCCGCACGCAGACAGTCAGGATTCGTCACCTGAAACTCACACTCACCAGTCTGTATCTGACGGCACGTAACACGGGGTATATGGCGCGTAGCGGATTCTCCTCGATGCTGGGTGAGTTGGCGATGTCGATGATACTGATTACGGGCAACTATGTGTTTATCCGAGAGTTGGGTGAGGACGGTGTGGCGGCCTTCAGCGTGGCCTGCTACCTCTATCCCGTTGTGTTTATGGTCAATAACGCCGTGGCACAGTCGGCACAGCCCATCATCAGTTTCAACCACGGTGCCGGCAACAGATACCGGGTGAAGCGCGCCCTGATGATTAGTGTCCGTACCGCCTTGATCTGTGGTGTCATGGCCACCATCTTCCTCACCCTATGCGCCAAACCGCTGGTAGGACTCTTCCTGCAGCCGGACACCCGACCCTACGAGATAGCTATCGCTGGACTCCCGTTGTTCGCCTATTCCGCCATCTTCTTCGCCCTGAATGTATGCATCATCGGATATTACCAGGCGACAGAACAGAATCTGCGCGCAACGGTATTCATGCTGCTTCGCGGACTGCTGTTCCTCGTCCCAGTATTCATCCTGATGCCGATGCTCATCGCCCCACAAGGTATGTGGCTCGCCGTACCGGTCACGGAATGCATGACGCTGGGAGTCATCCTACTAACGAGTAAGATATCAATATCATAGAAATAGAATCCGCTTTAAATGCGAATTTAATACCCAGTGATTGAATCCAATCCATGCCGAATATGTTTATATCGGAGATATATGGGTTTGCAGGATTAAAAAATATAAACATTAAAACCGTATATAAAAAATGAAAACCGAACACACTTTTAGAAAATCGTCTTACGACAACTTCGTTGGTTGTAAATAGCGGTGATAAAATTAGCATTGACAATACTAACGGTATAAATATTAAAAACGGTATTGATAGTAATGTATTCATTTATATTTTCCTCTTTTTCTTTTTAGTTTTTATTTTTTGCTCGTTTATCCGAATATTATTGTGTATCCTATAATAATAAATGCAATAATTACGGTTACAAAAATAAATGCATAAGCATTGTATGTTTGTACGTTTCCGCTTTGTAAGAGCATATTTCGTTCCGATAATTCTTTTGAAATATTGCTGATTAAACTTACCGACTTATTCATTATATTTACTTCAATCCAATCAGTCATTTTAACGGGAAGTTTTGACAAATATATAATTGGTTTATAGTTTGACAAAATTTTGTTATCAATATAATTTAAACATTTTGAAAATTTTTCATATACTACCGGAACAATGTTGTTATAAAATTTTTCCAATAATCTTGGTGTTTTATTAAGTTTTTCCAATTTATTATTTTTTGCAAAAAGTATCGCTAAAGCCGCTCCGCCGATTGCTCCTGCGTAGGGTTCGGATATATGATAAGTTCCGGATAAAATAAAGTATAAAGAGATATTTCCTGACAGAAGAATAAAGAAAGCTATTAATTCTGTCAGATTAGCATTATTTTTAAGTTTAGTATTTTTATACAGCAAGGCAGTCAGCCTTGAGATGTAGAAGGCTGTAGTAAAACATATGAATAAAAATATGTATGATAGAATTTGGTTGTACTTAAGAGTCTTAAATAAAAGCTCTTTAGCTCCGAGTCCTCCGAGTAATAAACCTGCAAGGCTTAAAGATGCAATTATGAACAGTGCAAAGTTTATTTTTGGCATTTCTTTTTCTTGCGGCAGCAGTATAAATAAAGTTGACTTAATAAATGCGTGTGCCGTTAAAAGTAAAATTGCAATTTTAATATTTACCAAACCTACTGCAGTAAACATTAAACCGAGATTTGCGGAAGTCGAATAAGCCAAAATCTTTTTCGGGTGAGTTTCTATAGACGCTAATATTGAACAAATTACGGCAGTAATAAGACCTAATATTAAAATAGAATTGGTAAGAATCGGATTTAGAGTAAAAAACGGCATCATTCTAATAATAAGGTATATTCCTGCAATAACCATGGTTGCCGAATGAAGCAGAGCGCTTACTGGAAGTTTTGCTTCCATTGCATCTTGCAGCCAAGTATAGAACGGGAATTGTGCGGATTTAACGGCAGCTGCCAAAATAAATAATCCGCAAATCAAGTAGAATACCGGCATTGTTGTATATGCCATTAAAAGTGTTGATATAGAATTAAAATCTTCCAAAGACAGAGTTACAAAGTTGTAATTATTTGCTAAGGAATACATAACATATGATATTATAATTATACCTGAGATTAGTGCAGTATCACCGATTCTGTTTATCAGAAAAACTCGTTTTGAGGCATCTGATTTAATTTTGTTTTTATAATCAAAACCGATAAGCAAATAGGAAACTATGCCTACAAGTTCCCAAAATACGTATAATTGGAACAAGTTAGGACTGAATAAAAGAAATGCCATTGCAAAATTGAATAAATTGAGGTAAGCAAAGAATTTGTAGTTCTTTTGTTCCTCTTTCATATACGATATGGAAAATAATTGAACTGCGAAACTTATAATAAACAAAATTAAAGCTATTATAAGAGCCAATTTATCCACAAACAGTCCAAAAGAGATTGAGAATTCATTTATTTTGATAAACGGATATATCCAAACAATAGGTTCTTTAAGATTTAATAATGCCAGACCGCACATTCCTGCGCTAAGAAGTGATGATAAAAGGGTTAAGAAGTAAATTATATTCTTGTTAACATATACGGAGAAAAATCTTCCGCACATTATGATTAAAAATATCCATAACGGAAGAAGAATTATTAATGATATGTTGTCTATTATCAGGTTTTCCATTTTTCCTCTTTTTATAATTCTGTGTAACTTTCCATATTATCACTTTCTTTCTTTTGGAACATAAGATAGAAAATATAAAGCGCCGTAGCAAGTTCGACGGCTCCTAATCCTACATAAAACAGTGCAATAATGTAGCCGTCAAATTTATCGTTACCGCAGTATGTCGCAAAGGTAATAAAGTTAATATTTATTCCTGTAAGCATAAATTCAATTGCAATCAGTACTTTTATTACATTTTTAGATATTATTGAACCGATTATACCGGTTAAAAACAAGATTAAACCGACAGATAAGTAGTGATACATTGTTATTTCCATTTATGCACCCCCTTAATTTTCAGCATTGTAAATCCTGCAATAATTATTGTCAAAAGCAGTGATAATAATTCAAAAGCCCAAACATAATCTATAAAAATTCCTCTGGTAAATTCAGATATGACGTCATAAGAATTAAACTGCTGAATGTCCATAAAATGGAATGAATCCGGCGACATTGCAAGTGAAATCATGATTACATATACAAATGCCATGACAAACAGTGCCGTTCCTATCGCTAATACAAGCGGAAGAACAGAACTTTTTTGTGTTTTATTTTTTCCTGTTGTAAACATAACGGAAAGCCCTATTATGACAGGAACGGCAATTCCGTAGATTACAGCCTGAATGATTGCATTATATTCACTTCCTAAAGTATAGAAAAATATTGATGCGGTAAAAAATACCATAATTGCACAAAGAAGCGAGTAAATAATATTTTTAAGAAACATCGAACACAATGCAAATGTAATGATTAAGAATGATGCGATATAAAAAATTATAGGATTATTAATCATCAGCACCTCCTTTGTACACAAGTTTCAAGTCTTGTTTATTTTCTGTTGCGAGTTCAAAATCGCCGGTCATTTTTATAGCGTGGTGCGGACAGTAGTACATACAATTTCCGCAAAACATACATTTTTTCAAATCAAATGTATATGAAACAACTTTACCTTCTTCATCTTTAGAATACTCTATCGCTCCGCTCGGGCAGACTTTTTTACAAATACCGCACCCGATACAGCCTTTAACAACAAGTTTCCCCCTGAATGCTTCCGACTGAAATCTTTTTTTCTCAGGATATTCTAAGGTTACAGGTTTTATAAACAGGTGTTTTAATACCGTAAGCAATCCTTCTACGATAGCCCGCATAATGCACCTCCGGTTACAAATTTGTATACAACCGTAAAGAACAGGTTAAATATTGATAAAGGAAGTAATACCGCCCAAGAGAATTTTAGCAGATCAAACGATGCAAGCCTCGGGAGGGTTGCTCTTATCCATATGATTACAAAAATTATTAAGCAGGCTTTTAATATTAACCAAAAAACTTGTTCAAAGTAGACAATAACAGACGCTAAAGAACTGTCACCTAAAATTAAATGACTTAAATATGCGCCAAACGGTGATAAATATCCGCCTAAAAACATTATTGATAAAAATATAGCATTAGCGAACAATAATGCGTATTCGCTCAAATAAAACAGTGCAAATCTCATTCCGGAATACTCCGTATTGTATCCGCAAATTAGTTCACTTTCCGCTTCCGGTAAATCAAACGGACAACGATTAAGTTCTGCCAGTACACAGATAAACATTATTACGAAACCTATAATACAAGGGATTCCAAACCAGCCGAAGATTCCGTATCTTGAATATTGTGCAAGAATTATTCCTGTCATGTTCATTGATGAAGCCAATGTAACAACCGAAAGAACGACAAATGTTATCGGAACTTCATAACTTAAAACCTGAGCAATTCCTCTTACCGCTCCTATTAGCGAGTATTTATTATTGCTTGCCCAACCTCCTAAAAACAGGCTTAAAACAGGGAATGCCACAAGTATAAGATAAAGAATTACATTTGTTGAAGTGTTTACAAAGGTAAATTCCGCACAATACGGAATTATGCCCAATACTGTCATAACAGGAATAAACACAAGTATCGGTGCAAGATTAAAAAGAAATCTGTCCGCTTTTGAAGGGGTTATGTTCTCTTTGATTAATAATTTAAAAGCATCAGCCAGAGTTTGTAAAAGCCCCCAAAACCCGACTCTGTTCGGACCTTTTCTCTGTGTAAGCCAGCCGAGAAGTTTTCTTTCAATCAATACAAGTCCAAGAACTACAATTAACAGTGCAGCAGCTACAATGCAGAACGGAATTATATAAAAGGTAATATTCCCGAATAATTCCGGAATACCGTATTTTGATAAAAATTCCATATATAAATGATAGAGATAGTTCATTATTTATCCGCCTCCGGTAAAATTATATCTAATGAACCTGCTATTGCGATAGCATCGTTTAAATATTCGCCAATTAACAATTCTCTTAAAAGATTAATTGAATAGTAAGAACCTGTTCTCCATTTAAGTCTGTACGGCTTATCTTCTCCTGTCGATTTTATAAAGATTGATGCAAGTCCTCTTGGTGCTTCAATCTCGCTGTAGTATTCTCCTTCCGGAAGTTTTATATTCAAAGGGTTTATGAGTTTTTGCTCCAACTTTCCGCACGTTTTTAACTTATCCAATCCTTGTTCTATGATTTTAATACTTTCTTTAATTTCCATAATTCTTGCTTTGTATCTTGTCCAAGAATCTTTGCCGTCAAGTACTACCGGTGAAAATTCAAAACCTTTGTATAATTCATCAGTTGTCCTCAAATCGTAATTTACACCGGAAGCTCTGAGATTTGCTCCTGTAATAGAGTTATTAAATGCTGTTTCGGGTTTCAATATACCTTTACCCCTTGTTCTTTGAATGAAAATAGGATTATCGGTAATAATTTTTTCATAATCTTCAATTTTTTCGGGTAAAACACGAACAATTTCCGCTATATCTTCAATGTAATCAATATCTTTTCTGACACCGCCGAATACAAAATAGTTATACATCATTCTTTGACCAGTGAGTTTTTCAAAAAATCTTAATATCATCTCTCGTTCTCTCATAGCATAGAAAAACGGAGATAGCGCTCCTAAATCCATAAGAAATGCGCCAATCCATAACAAGTGTGAAGCAATACGATTTAACTCCAACAATGTAACTCGAATAATTTTTGATTTTTCAGAAATAGTTATTCCAAGAGCTTTTTCAACTGTTCTGCAAAACAGTTCGGAATAAAAACAGCCTGAGAGGTAGTCTATTCTATCTACGGTAGGAAGATTTTGAATATAAGTTAAACCTTCCGCCATTTTTTCCATGCCTCTGTGAAGGTACCCGATATCAGGCTCACAAGAAAGGATTTTTTCTCCTTCAAGTTCCAGTATAAGTCTTAAAACACCATGAGTTGACGGGTGTTGAGGACCAAGATTAAGTTTAAGCGTTCTCGCCGTTGTCATTCCAAGCTAACCTCGTATCATCCTGTATATAATCTTTGCGAAGCGGAAAACCTTCCCAGTTTTCAGGCATATATAGCCGTTTTAGGTCTTCGTTTCCTAAAAAATTAATTCCGAACATGTCGTAGATTTCATTTTCATCAGCTTTTGCAGAAGAAAATATGTCAGAAATACTTTCTGCTTCGTGTTTAACTTTTATGGAAAGCAATGCATCTTCTTCATCAATTACTGAAAAAAGATTGTAAATTAATTCTATTTCATCACCTAAATCAACAGCCGTAATGGATTTTAACATGTCAAAAGAAAGCTGAGTCTTTAAGAAGTTGACAACCTCGTGAAGCTTGTTTTTTACAGTGATTTTATCGTTTTCAAGTTCACATTCTTCTATAATGCTTTTAAGTTTTTCGATGTTCATTTTTGAGCCTCCTTTAATAATTCTCCTGTTTGTATTAGTTTTGATTCGTGTTTATTCACAAAATCTTTTCTTGCAGTTATTGACTCGTTTTTAATAATTTTACGTTGAAGCTTTCTTACTGCGTCAATCAGAGCTTCAGGTTTCGGGGGACATTGAGGTAAATATATATCAACCGGTATAATTTTATCAATACCTCGAATTACGGAATAAGAATTGTCGCAAAACATTCCGCCTCCGCATGTGCATGCTCCCATTGCGATTACATATTTTGGCTCAGCCATCTGCTCATATAATCTGAGTAAAACAGGTGCCATTTTGTGAGTAATTGTTCCGGCACAGATTAATAAATCCGCTTGACGTGGAGACCCCCTGAAAACTTCCGAACCGAATCTTGCTATATCATTATCGGATGCAACTGTGTGCATCATCTCGATTCCGCAGCAGGAAGTTGCAAATGTTAACGGCCAAAGAGAATTCGCTCTGGCATTATTTAAAATCCAATCTATTGAAGTAACAAAAAATCCCATTATATCCACCTCAATATTTTTTTATTAATTGCCAAAACAAGCCCTAAAAACAGCATGCCGATAAAAATAAACGCTTCAATTATCGCAAATAATCCGAGTGCGTTAACAAATATAGCAAACGGATAAAGAAAAATTGTTTCTATATCAAATATCAGAAACATAACCGCATAATTGAAGTATTTGATATCAAATCTGATTCTTGCATCTTCATCAGGCTTAATACCACATTCATAAGTAGAACTTTTGACTGCGGATTTTTTCTTGTATTCGCACAAAAAACCTGCAACAACCATAGCTATTCCAAATAGTGTCGATAAAATTATGAAAATTGCTAAACAAACAAGCTCTTTCAATACATGTATCCTCTATGAATATTTTACTTTAAAATAATCTGATATAATAGTTATTATTATATAATGTTAAGATGAATTATATAGGACACATGGCTAGATTTATACTGATATCTTTAATATTTTGTTTAACGCTTTTGCCTTCATATTCTGCGCTTAAAGGCGGTGTGAACTATGGAATTCCTATTGATTATTCCAAACTTAATCAAGCGGAACTTGAATCAAAAGCGGATAAATTTTATTATTCTGCGCTAAAGTCAAAAACATTAACAGACGACATGACTTCCGCTCTTAATATGTACACAATGCTAAAAAATGCTTTTCCGGAAAATATTATATATTCTTTAAGGCTCGGAAAACTTTATGATGTTTTGGGAAAAGACCGATATGCAAAAGGGAATTATTATTTTGCAATGAATGTAGATAAAAAACGTCCGGAGCCATATTATTATTTGGGCGATTACTACTATACAAGAGAACAATACAGAAAAGCTTTAAAAATGTACCTTAAAGCTTCAGATAAAGGGTATTCCGCTCACAGCCAAACTCAACAAAAGATAAACATAATCTATAAAAAACTCGGTGAAAAAAATAATACAAAATAACATTTTTGGTTTTTCTATGTACATTTGTACCTGTTTGTGTTACGTTGAGTAGGCTTATATTATAGAGATAGGAAGGAGAAATGAGAGAAATGGCGCAACGTATAGGTGTTGATGTTGGCGGAACTAATGTCAAGATAGCTTTAGTGAGCGATAAAGGTAAAATTATATACTCTAACTCAATCCCGACAAGGGCAGAAATGGGTTATGAACACACAATTAACAGCATGAAAGATGCTATAAGAGATTTGCTGAAAGAAACAAAAATGAAACCATCTGATATAGAAGGTGTAGGTTTTGGATTCCCGGGGCAAATCGATTGTAAAAAAGGAATAGTAAGACTTGCACCGAATATTCCGGGTTGGGTAGATATTCCGATAGCAAGCATAATGGAAAAAGAATTTGGCATACCGACTCGTGTTGATAATGATGTAAGAACTGCAACATTAGGAGAACTCAACTACGGCGCAGGTGTAGGTTGCGAAAATCTTGTATGCATAACTGTCGGAACAGGTATAGGCTCAGGCATAGTCTTGAACGGAAAGCTCGTTCGCGGTGCAAACAACGCAGCAGGTGAACTCGGTCATATAAAACTCAATATGCAAGGCGGACCTCTCTGCGGATGCGGTGACAGAGGTTGTTTGGAAGCGTATGCATCAGGGCCTTCAATTGTGGCTATGGCAGAAGAATATATAAGAGGCGGAAAATCTACAAAGTACAGAGAGCTTGCTAATCCTGATATTACACCGTATATAGTTGCAGTTGCAGCAAAAGAAGGTGATCCGGTTGCCCGTCAAATATTTAGAATAATGGGTGAATATATAGGCATGGGATTAACGAGCGTAGTTAATCTTCTTAATCCGGAAAAGATAATTATTGGCGGCGGTGTTGCCGAATCAGGTGATATCTTGCTTGAACCGATAAGAGAAACTATTGCAAAACGAGCAATGACAATTCAAAGACAAGTAGAAATAGTTCCTGCTCAACTCGGAAATACTGCAGGTGTTATAGGCGCAAGCTTATTGATAAAGTCATAAAAGTTTATTGTTTATAAAAAGAGATTGACTAAAAAGTTAAAGCTATAATCGTTCAAGATTCTTCGGGCTGAACGTATATTTCTCTCAGGATGACGTAAAAATGCGGAAGAAGATTCTTCGCCTTAAACGGATACATGGCTCAGAATGACGTTAATACACGGCTTTTGCCAATTTGTCATTCTGAGGCGTAAGCCGAAGAATCTCATTGAATCCGAACTTTTTAGTCATTTTATTACTATAAAATTTCCATAACAGGATCTGAGTTTTTCAATTCAGGTATTTCGTTCAAAAAAGGAAGTTCAAAATCCTTAGGTAGTTTTAGTACATTGGATTTTTTTTCGTAATTCTTTACGGTTTTTTGTTTTTGTACTTTTGCGATAGCAGGATCAGGATTCTTTTTTTGGCTGTTGTAATCTTGCATAATCACATTAACAAACCTTTTCGTTTCTGCATAAGGCGGAATTGTACAACCATGACGTTTTACATTACCCGGACCTGCATTGTAAGCTGCAAGAGCAAGTTCTGTAGAACCGAACATTTTGTACATCATCTTATAGTATGTAAGTCCTGCCTTTATATTTTCACTTAAATAATATGGGTTATATCCCATTCTTTTTGCAGTGGAAGGTAACAGTTGAAATACACCGACTGCACCATGCTTACTGCGAAGTTCGTGCCTGAATCCGGATTCTTTTTTTGCAATGCTTAGTGCAAGTGCCGGATCAATATTCATTTCTAACGATTGTTTAACTATAGTTTCTTTAATTAAATCTTCGGAAACTTGGTTGGCAGCTTGTACCTCTCCGCACAGCATTACTGTCAATGCAATAGTAGCTAAGACTGTCTTTCTAATCATTGAAATCCTCTTTTATATTTCGTAAATTGAATTCCGTATAACTACAGAGAAAATCCTCTTTGCGGTTTCGCTATGTTCTCATTTGGTTCCTGTAAAAGCGTCTTTCCTAAATTCTTTTTAACCTTCTGCTCAAGAACTTGTTAGGCGACTATCTAAAACATTCCCCGCATTCCGATTCAGATAAATAATCATACAGAAAATATGTCATGGACATATTATATCAAAAAAGAAATTTTTTCAAGCTTTTTGTTGTGATTGTTACACTTAATCGTTACATTAGGCTAGGACAAGCGGCTAAATAAGCGTAAATTTTCTGTTTAAAAGTTGGTGTTTATCATTAAGAAAATCCAGTTCAGATACAAAAAGTTTTAATTTTTTATCAAGATTCATGCTCGTTAAAATTGCAAAAATATCGGAATTAATATTAAACAAGCTTATGTTTTCGCAGTTTTTGATTTTTTCAACAAAATCAATCGTGCAGTCATTTACGTAACACATGTTCAGCGCTGCCCTGTATTCTGAATTGTTATACAGTTCTTCTCTAAGCCTTTCTGTCTCTCTTTCATTTAATTTCGGACTTAGCGGTGTTATGATACAACAATTATTTTTCAGCATAATTTCCATATTTTAATTTTATAAAATATTTATCTAAGAATTAATTATCCAAAGTTATAAAAAACCTCAAACTAAAGTTTGATAAAGTTACAAATACATCATATTATATATTTTGATGAAAAAACAGTTATATAAACTAAAATTGCAAAAGACAAAAAATTAAAACTTAAAGGGGTTTGGGGCATAATGAAGTGAGCAAACAATGTAGGTGAGACGATAACAAAGCAAGTTATTGTCAGGTAGAACCTGACCTACTTTGAAAAAGTCTTATATGTTCAATTTTCTCCTATTTATATATTTATCCTTGTAGGTCAGGTTTCACCTGACATAAACTTTTTGTACCATAATATATATTTTGAGGTTTTATTTTTCAATCCACTCTGCACATATCAAACAAAGATCTTCACCTGTTTCAGCGTTCTTTAATTCGTGAGTTGTAATATTGCCATCCGTTTTTAATTTTACATTCACTTTTGAACCGTATGTGATTTCTTTTTTAAACACCATGTCTATAGTTTTAAGCTTATGTGTTCGCCTAAAGTCTATGCTTAAAGGTTCAAAAGCCCAAACAATATAGTTTGCATTGTTTACGTGTTTATTTACGTCTAAATCATCAAATCTGATTTCAAAAGATTTTTCTATATCGAAACTTTCCGGAAGTTTAATTTTCCCGTAGCTTAAATCACCTTCTTTTCTTTCGTGAAGCACCATATACGGATTATCCGATAATACTTCGGAAGCGTTTGCCATAGATTTTGTCGATAAATCAACAAGCGCCCAAGTACTTGTTGCTCTGCCAATTTGTTTATTATTATGTGAAATATAAAAATCACGAAAGGCAAAAATTTTATTATATCCTCTGGGTTCTGTTTTTATTGTTAAATCGTAAATTCCCTCAGGATAATCTTCGAATTCTATGCGGTATTTAAGCAAAAACCAAGCAAGATTGTTTTTTACAATATAAGAATAACCAAACCCTAAAGATTCTGCGTTATCGCTGGCTAAATCTTGCATAAATTGTAATAGTGCAGACGGTTTTAATACTAAATCGCAATCCATTTCCGAATATCTTATTTTAACGGTTTCTTCAAATAAAGCCATATAAAAGTTTCCTTACTTTGCACAAATAATACTGTTTATAATAAATTATACAGCAGTCCTTGTAACATTTACAAAGACTGCTGCACAAATTTTTACAAAAAGATAATTTTACTTGTTAATATCTTTTACTGACAAAGCGATTCTGTGTTCTTTCGGTGTGAATTTCTTGATAAGAACATCAACTTCATCACCTACTTTGTATAGGTTGAATGGGTTAACATTTTCATCAGACATTTCAGCAACCGGTAATAAAGCTTCAACCCCCGGGAAGATGTTTATGAAAGCACCGAAAGTAGTAACTTTATTAACAGTTCCTTTTACGGTTTGTCCTTCTTCGAATTGTCCTTCGATTTGTTGCCAAGGGTTTTCGCCCATTCTCTTTAAGCTTAAAGATATTCTCTTTAATTCGTGGTCAATCTTAATAATTTTAACTTCAATAGTGTCACCGAGAGTTAAAACATCTGAAGGGTGTTTAATTCTTTGCCAAGAAATTTCAGAGATTGGTAATAAACCGTCAATACCGTTAATATCAACAAAAGCACCAAAGTCTGTAATTCTTACTACGTTACCTGAAACAGTTTGACCTTCTTCAAGAGTTGAAAGAACATTGTCAACAACTTGATCTCTTTGTTCTGCAACTGCTTGTCTTTGAGATAGAATAAGTTTATTTTTCTTAGGATCAGCTTCAAGAACTTTAACTTCAATTTTTGTGTCAACAAGACCTTCAAAAGGTGTACCTGTTCTTAATTGAGAAGAAGGGATGAAGCCTTTAAGATCTGCGATATCAACAAGTACACCGCCCTTAACAGTTTTTTCAACTTTAGCAAGGATTGTGTCACCTTGAAGTTTAGCATCATTAAGTTGAGCCCAAGCTTGAGCGTATGCAATTCTCTTGAGAGATAATTGCATGCAATCTTCATTGTTTTCTTCTTTTGTAACATAGAATTCTCTGATGTCACCAACTTCTAATTCTTCAGCTTCTGAAGATAATTCCTTGTTTGGTAAAAAAGCTTCCATCTTAGCACCTTTAACGCTTACTAAGTAGCCTTCGTTTTCTTTTTTGATTACTGTACCTTCAACGATATCAGCAATGTTGTTAGATTTAGCAAAACTTTCTTCTAACAACTGTTCAAATTCGTCTAATACTTGTGTCATATTATATTCCTCCTTTTATTTTATTTATGACTTTATCAATGATTATTTGCGGAGTTGATGCTCCTGCGGTTATTCCTATATTTTGTACGTTGGTAAATAAATTTTCATCTAATTCAGAATCATTTTCAATATGAATTGTTTTTGTGCAATTTTTCAAAATTTCTGCAAGATGAGTTGTGTTTGCGCTTTTTTTTGAGCCGACAACCACCATTAAATCACTTTCTTTAGCTAACTCTTTAGCTTCACTTTGACGCATAGCGGTAGATTGGCAAATTGTATTGTGAATTAACACCTCTTTTGCAATGGTATTTAAGTAATTTACAACAAGGTTGAGCGAAGAAACCATTTGTGTTGTTTGAACAACAACACCCACTTTTTTATGCGATTTTATTTGGCTTGCATATGGTTCAAGTTCTTCAATTGTAGTTGCCACAACAACATTACCGGAATATAAATCAGCGTTAGCTTTTATTGCCATGACTTCAGGGTGGTTTGGTTTTCCTACAATTACTACAAAATAATCATTTTTAGCAAGCTCAATAGCTTTTTGCTGAACTTTTTTAACGTCGGGACACGTAAGATCAACAAGTTCAAAACCTGCATTTTTTATTTTTTCAAAGACTTCCGGCGACTCACCGTGAGAACGTACAATACAAATTCCTTCACCTTTAGAGGGTACTTCGTAGATTGTTTTTATACCCAAAGACTCAAGCTCATTAATAACATCTGTGTTATGAATAAGTTCGCCTAAAATATATACATTCTTATCAGGATTTTCCTGCTTCAATTTTTTCGCTGTTTCAACGGCTCTTTTAACACCGTAACAGAACCCTGCAAATTTTGCCAATTTTATATTTTGATTACTCAAAAATTTATATTTCGCTTTCTTAGTGAACTAGGAGGGATAAATATATTTTGGTAAATATATTTTGTCTTACCGCATCCAGTAATTAAATTAAACAATAAAGAAAAGCAAATGTAAAGTATTGGAGGATTGCATTCATTATTCGATTTATCGCAACAATTTGACATTAATACTTAACTTCTATTTTACAAACTTAATTTTTACCCTGTAAAAATCTTGTTTTGTTTTTTTGCTCTTATCTATCGTAACATCAGTAACTTCCCATCGTGAATTACGATTTACCAATACTTCTTTCTCGGCTTTTTTACCCAAATCTTCCAGCAAAACAGCCTGCAAATACTTTGGAGCATTAACTTCAAATATAAATTTTGTCTGCTTTGCGCAATTTATATCATAAGAAGTCGACATAAATCCTTTTTCTTCATATTTTGCTCCGACAAGCTTTTGCTTAATTACCTTCAAGTTTTCTTCGCTTACCGGTTTATTTATATAGCTGTCAAGCTTTTTATCCGCAAATATTAACTTAATTCCTTTATCGTCTACCCCTCTGTACAAAATCATATTTTGAGGTAACCTTGTTTTGCTTATTGGTGCGCTTAACTGGTTAGAATAAAAATCCAATCTACATTTTAAAGGCTTTGTAACTTCTTTTTTAGGAATAAACTTCTCTAAATTCCCTCTTAAATTGCAATTAATAAGTAAAAATGTATCTTCTCCTCTTACAGCTCCGAAGATATATTTTTGAAGAACAGCTTTCTCTTCTTTGCTAAGACTGTCAGCCTGATTTTTCATCTTATTTATTACACGCCAATTATGACTTACGTCTTTATATTTTTTTATTAACGACATTTGCGAAACATAAACACCGGCACTCACAATATTATCAAGCGAAAATACCGGAATGCACAACAATATTGCACACAAAAATATAATAATCTTTTTCATAAATCTTCCTCACCAAATATAATTCAATATTAACATAAAAAGGTATTTTCGTGTTAGTATTGAACTATATTAAATTTAAGGAGAATTCTATGAACATATTTGAAGAGTTGCAGGCAAGAGGATTAATTGCACAGGTTACTGATGACAAAGAGATTAAAGATTTAATCAACAACGGCGGTGCAAGATTTTATATAGGATTTGATCCGACTGCAGACTCACTTCACGTAGGTCACTTTATGGCGCTTTGCTTGATGAAAAGACTTCAAATGGCAGGGAATAAGCCTGTTGTTTTGATAGGCGGAGGAACAGGTTATATCGGAGATCCGTCAGGACGAAGCGACATGCGTTCAATGATGACACCTGAGCAAATCCAACATAACTGCGATTGTTTCCGCAAACAAATGGAAAGATTTATTGAATTTGGTGATGATAAAGCTATTATGGTTAATAATGCCGACTGGCTTTTGGGCTTGAATTATATTGAACTTTTAAGAGAAGTCGGTGCGTGTTTTTCAGTAAATAACATGCTTAGAGCGGAATGCTACAAACAAAGAATGGAAAAAGGTTTAAGCTTTTTGGAATTCAACTATATGATTATGCAGGCATACGATTTTTATCACTTACATCAAAAGTACGGATGCAATATGCAATTCGGCGGTGACGACCAATGGAGCAACATGCTTGCAGGTACAGAACTTATACGCAAAAAAACAGGTGAAGATGCTTACGCTATGACGATTACATTATTGATGAATTCCGAAGGCAAAAAGATGGGCAAAACTGCAAAAGGTGCTGTTTGGTTAGATCCTGATAAAACTTCTCCGTTTGAATTTTATCAATATTGGAGAAATGTAGATGACGCTGATGTTATGAAGTGTATCAAAATGCTAACTTTCTTACCGATGGAAAAGATTAATGAAATGGAAAACTGGGAAGATTCTCGTATAAATGAAAAGAAAGAGATTTTAGCTCACGAATTAACTGAACTTGTTCACGGTAAAGAAGAAGCCGATAAAGCTCAAAAATCCGCTCATGATTTGTTTAGCGGTTCAGGAGATTCAGAAAATATGCCAAAAGCGGAAATCGGAACAGAAGATTTGTTTGACGATAAAATCGGTATCGTTAAACTCGTCGTAAAATGCGGTTTTGCAGCATCAAACGGCGAAGCAAAAAGATTAATCCAGCAAAACGGAATAACGGTTAATGAACAAGTTGTAAATGCTTTAGATAAAACATATACCTCATCAGAATTAAAAGAAGGCTTAATCGTCCGCAAAGGGAAAAAACATTTTAAAAAAGCAATTTTAGGATAGAGGTAAAAATATAACAGTTTTTGTCAGATGAAACCTGACCTTCAATTCTAACCTCTCTCTAACTCTCTCCCAAGGTTACCCCTCTCTCGAGAGAAGGAAAACAGTTGTGTGAGCGTTAGAGAACTACAAATGCGGGGAGAGGGTTAACAAATTATATATTAAAATAAATCATTTATTCAATGTTTAGTCAAATATACGACTCATTGACCTATTTGTCATATAATGAGATAATTAATATATGAATTATTATAAAAAATATACACCGTATTTATTTTTGCTTCCTGCCTCAGCAGTGCTTATTGTGTTCTTTTTTATACCGTTTTTTCAAACTTTTGGTTTGAGTTTTTTTGATTATTCATCAAGCATTTATCATCCGGATTTTAACGGGCTTGATAATTATGTGAAACTTTTTAAAGAACCTATTTTTTATAAGGTTATGTTTAATACATTTATGTATCTCGTAATTGCTGTTCCGTTTTTGGTTACTTTTCCATTGTTTTTGGCAATTTTGATTAATCAAAAAATACGAGGGATAACTCTGTATAAAATACTTTTATATTTACCTGTAATCGTATCAATAGTAGTTGCTGCAATTGCATTCAAGTGGCTTTATGCAGGGCAGGGAATATTAAATTACGCATTGTCTTTTTTACATTTGCCGCCGATTAACTGGCTTGTTGATACAAAATGGGCGCTTTTTTCCGTTGCTGTTGTAACAATTTGGAAAGGTATAGGATATTATATGATGATTTATCTTGCTTCGCTAATGAGTGTTCCTCAGGAACTATATGAAGCGTGTGATATCGACGGTGCAAACTTTGTCACTAAACACCTTACTGTCACAATTCCTCATATAATGCCTACTATTGCGCTTGTTTCTACAATAAGCACAATCTCAGCCATGAAAGTTTTTGCGGAAATATACGTTATGACAAAGGGCGGACCTTTGGATTCGACAAAAACCATTGTCTACTATATATATGAAAGAGCGTTTGAAAACCTTGATTTAGGTTATGCATCGGCTCTTGCTGTCGTACTTTTGGTTATAGTAATGATATTTTCACTTATTAACATTCTTTGTTTTGAGAAAAACAAATACAGCGATATTTAAGTCGTGTGAGCGTTAGCGAACTACGAATGTGGAGGGTATTGTTTTTATTATTTTCTTAATTGAACTTTTTATTTATGATATTATTTTGTTATAAGAATTAGCTTAAAGGGGAGAAATTATGTTAAATACATCAGCTTTTGGCAAGAATGATATCAGAGGAATATATGGTGAAGATGTAACCGAAGAACTGTTTTATTACGCAGGCAGGGGATTTGTTCAATATCTGGTAAAAGAATCAAGACGTGTTCCTTCGGAGATTTGGGTAACAGTATGCAGAGATGCACGTTTACATTCACCTTCTCTTTCAAAATCTTTGATAGAAGGTATTCGTTCTTGCGGAGCTAATGTTGTTGATTTAGGTTTAGCTCCGACACCTATCGGGTATTATTCAGAATCCGCAGGACTTCCGCCTCAAATAACAAAATATCTTCCTGTTACAGGTGCTTTAATTATTACTGCAAGCCACAACCCCAGCCAATATAACGGAATGAAAATGACTTACGCAAAACAAACTCTTGGTGAGGCACAAATTAAAGTGGTTAAAGAATTGACGGAAGAAGAATATAAGCTTCAAATTCCTCCCGTTCCGTTCGGTCAATTGGTTGAATATGATTTAATTCCTGATTATATAAATGACATGAAGGAACGATTCGGCAGAATCGGTGAAGGAATAAAAGTTGTGGTAGATTCCGCAAACGGTACCGGCGGTGTTGTTGCTCCAAGGTTATACAGGGCATTAGGGTGCGAAGTTATTGAATTATATTCTCTTCCTGACGGAAGATTTCCGCACCATCACCCCAATCCGAGCGATGAAAAAACGCTTAATGATATTAAAAAAGCTGTTATTGCAAATAATGCCGACTTAGGTATAGCCTTTGACGGCGACAGTGACAGAATCGGCGTAATAGATTCCGGAGGAAATTCAATCACAGGGGATAAACTTTTGCTTATTTATTCCGAAGATATAATCAAAGAATACAATAAAAAAGGTATAAAGCCTGTTATTGTCTCAGAAGTTAAATGTTCACAAGTACTTTATGACACTATTAACGCAAACGGCGGAATTGCTGTTATGTGTAAAACCGGACACGGATATATTAAATCAAAAATGAGAGAAACAGGTGCAGTTCTTGCAGGAGAAATGAGCGGTCACACTTTCTTTAAAGATACGTATTATGGATTTGATGATGCTGTTTATGCAGGATGCAGAATTATTCAAATTATTGCAAACAAGAAGAAACTAAATCCGGAATTCAAAATTACGGAAATGTTAAAACCGTTTGATGCAATGTATTCTTCTTCGGAAGTCAGACTTCCTTGTCCGAATTCTCTAAAATCACAAACTTTAGAAAGCTTCCAAGCAGTAATTGCGGAAAATCCGAATTTCTTCGGAAGAAAAATAGAAGACATTATTACACTGGACGGAATGAGAATAGTTTTTGCCGAAAGCGGAGGTTTTGCTCTGATTAGACAAAGTAATACCGAGCCGGTATTTACACTTCGATTTGAAGCAGATAGTAAAGAAAATGCACAAAAATATGAAGACTTAATGGTAAACAAACTTTTGGAAATCATTAAGAATGCATCTAAAAACCTTGTTGAAGCAAGATAAATATTAAATATCAATTCCGGTATAGACATCAAAAGAGGATAACTTAAAAGTCAGGATTTAATGAGAAGTCGCAACTCAGAGATATGAAGGAATTGAGAGCAGCTTTCGATGATTTTGGAACATCCTCTCTCCTTTGGGAGAGAGTTAGAGAGAGGGTTTAACCCGTAGGGAAAAGAAAAATAGTTTTTGTCAGGTGAAACCTGACCTACAAGGATAAATAAATGGATAGTAGTAGCGTGCATTTTAATGCACGAAAAAATGAATTGTTTGAATATTTTGATTTCGTGCACTTAAGTGCACGCTACAAATTACGGGGAGAGTTAGAGAGAGGGTTGTTCTCATAAACAAATAGTTTTTGTCAGGTGAAACCTGACCTACAAGGATAAATATACAAATTGTAGAAAATTGAACATATAAGACTACTTCTGTTTTCAAAACAACTTTCCACTTTCAACTATAATAAAAAGAGGATGGCTTTTTAGTCATCCTCTTTTTATCTTTCACTTATTCAAAAAGAATATCTGTCTCTTTTATCTCACTCTATTCTTTTGTATATTCAGCATCAATTACGTCATCATCCTTTTTGTCTTCAGATGCAGATGATTGGCTGTTTGCTTCAGAATTAGCATCGCCGCCTTCTTTTTGTACTGCTTCGTATGCTTTTTGCGAGATAGAGAACATTGTTTGTTGAAGTTCTTCACTCATTTTCTTTAATTCATCTGCGGATTTGTTTTCGTCCAAAGCTTTTTGTAAAGCATCTTTTTGTTCGTTTAATTTTTTCAAATCGTCTTCAGATATCTTGCCTTCAAAATCTTTTGTTAATCTTTCGGCAGATGAGATGAATGAATTAGCATTGTTCTTAATCTCTGCTTCTTCTTTTTTCTTCTTATCGGCTGTTGCGTTAGCTTCAGCTTCTTTAACCATCTTATCTATATCTTGTTCGCTAAGATTAGATGAATTTGTAATTGTAATCTTTTGTTCTTTACCGGTAGCTTTATCTTTAGCAGATACGTTAACAATACCGTTAGCATCAATATCAAAAGTTACTTCGATTTGCGGAACACCACGCATAGCAGGAGCGATACCTTCGAGTCTGAACATACCTAAAGATTTGTTGTCTGTAGCCATCGGTCTTTCACCTTGAAGTACATTGATATCAACAGCTGTTTGGTTATTTTCGGCAGTTGAGAATACTTGTGATTTAGAAACAGGGATTGTAGTGTTACGAGGAACTAAAGCTGTCATAACACCGCCTAATGTTTCAATACCAAGTGTTAGAGGTGTAACATCAAGAAGTACGATATCTTTAACTTCACCTGCCAGAACACCGGCTTGAACTGCAGCACCAACCGCAACAACTTCATCAGGGTTAACTGATTGGTTAGGTTCTTTACCTGTATAATCTTTTACTAATTGTTGAACAGCAGGAATACGAGTTGAACCGCCAACAAGAACTACTTCATTGATATCATTCTTTGATAAGCCTGCATCTGATAAAGCTTGTTCAACAGGTTTTTTACATCTGTCTAACAAATCTCTTGATAAGTCTTCAAACTTAGCTCTTGAAAGAGTTAATTCCAAGTGTTTTGGACCGTTAGCATCAGCTGTAATATACGGTAAGCTTATTGTTGTTTCAACAACTGAAGATAATTCGCATTTAGCTTTTTCAGCAGCTTCTTTAATTCTCTGCATAGCTTGTTTATCATTAGTTAAGTCCATACCTTCTTGTTTTTTGAACTCTTCGCAAATCCAATCAATAATCTTTTGGTCGAAGTCATCACCACCTAAGTGTGTATCACCTGATGTAGAAAGAACTTCGTGAACACCGTCACCGATTTCCAAAATTGAAACATCAAATGTACCACCACCTAAGTCAAATACCAAAACTTTTTCCGATTTATCTTTCTCTAAGCCGTAAGCAAGAGCTGCTGCAGTCGGTTCGTTAACGATACGAAGAACATCTAAACCTGCAATCTTTCCTGCGTCTTTTGTTGCTTGTCTTTGAGCATCGTTAAAGTAAGCAGGAACTGTGATAACTGCTGATGTAACTTTTTCTCCCAAATAGTTAGAAGCATCATCTGCTAATTTTCTCAAAATCATTGCGGAGATTTCTTGCGGTGTATAATCTTTGCCGTCTATATTTTTCTTATAATCTTCACCCATGTGACGTTTGATTGATGCAATTGTTTTATCAGGGTTTAATATTGCTTGTCTTTTTGCTAATTGTCCGACTAATCTTTCACCTGTTTTAGAAAAACCTACGACAGAAGGTGTTGTTCTCATACCTTCTGCGTTTGCTATAACTGTTGGTTTACCACCTTCCATAACTGCTACGACTGAGTTTGTTGTACCTAAGTCAATACCTATTGTTTTTGCCATTTTTATATCTCCTTTTGTTTTTTATTTCTTTACAGGCATTAAGGCAATGAGGCATTAAGGCATTAAGTTATTTTAAATATACTTGCTCTATACTCGCCGGCAACTATGAATAAAACTTCTTAGTGCCTTAGTGCCTTAGTGCCTTATTCACTTATTGCCTTCATTATTATTAAACCACTGTTTTTAAAAAAATCTTAAAAAATAAACAAAAAATTAATAATTGGGGGTAATTTATAATTACTCTCTCTCTCTTTCTGTTTTTCCTTCTCTACATTAGAGAGAGAGAAGATTATCATTATCATTATCATTATCATTATCATTTACATTTACATTAACATTAACATTAACATTATCATTATCATTATCATTATGCTTAGCAAAAAAAGCATTTGCTTAATTTGCTTTTATATTTAAGCAAAATTAGCATTTGCTTGTTTTGCTTTTTAGCCTGTTACTTTCTAATGCAATAATATCAAATCCTAAATAACAGCTGTTTTTAAAAACAAAAGTATGGCGCGGTACACCGCACCAAAAGCATGCTTATAGCAGGCTTGAATTATTTGGAATAAAATCACAACAGTCTGAAAATTTAAACCAATTATTGTCAGGTAAAACCTGACCTACTTGTATTATAGTGGAAAGAGGAAAGTGGAAAATTGTTTTTAAAGCAACTTTCCATTTTCCATTTTCCATTTTCCATTTTCAACTTTCCGCTAAAATAAAATCCGGCACACAACTTAGCCAAGCCGACAAGAAAACTCAAATAGACATTAATTTTCAATTATAGTAATATATGCATATTATGATTAAAGATTTAATAAAATCAAAAGTATCACTGGCTCCGATGGCAGGAATAACTGATTACGTTTTGCGTTCACTTGTGCGTGAAAATTCTGAAAATGCACTTTTGACAACAGAGATGATAAGCTCTGAATTTCTTACGCAATCAAAAGGCGGAGATATATTGGAACGTGCGGAAAATCATTCTCCGATATCATACCAGCTCAGCGGTCATAAGCCCAAAATGATTGCTGATTGTGCAAAGTATCTTGAAAAATATGCAGATATGATTGATATAAACATGGGATGTCCGGTTAACAAGGTTGTCAAAGGAACAGACGGCTGTGCATTGATGAGAAATGCGGATTTGGCTCAAGAAATAGTAAAAGAGGTTAAATCCAATATTAATTTACCTCTAAGTGTAAAATTCAGACTTGGATACACTTTTGATGAACTTAATTATGTAGAATTCGGTCAAAAAATGCAGGAAGCCGGAGCGGATTTTATAACAATTCACGCAAGAACACGCTCTCAAATGTACGGTGGAAAAGCCGATTGGAAAAAGATTGCCGAATTGAAACACAATGTTGATATTCCTGTTTTTGCAAACGGTGACGTTGTATCAATTGAAACCGCCGTTCAGTGTTTGGAAGATTCGGAAGCAGACGGTGTTGCCGTAGGGAGAGGCGCACTCGGAGATGTTACGCTAATAGGAAGAATAGAAAAATACTTGAGCGCAGGAGAATATTTGCCCCCTCCGACATTAGAAGAAAAAATCGAAACGCTTAAAGACCATTTGAAGCGTGAAGTTGACCTTCGAGGTGAAAATGTCGGTGTAAAATTTTGCAGGAAATTCTATCCTTATTATCTCAACGGATTTCAAGGAGCTTCAAAACTCAGAGGAGAGATAGTTCTTATCGATAATTTGAAAGATGTATTTAAGAAATTGGACACAATAATTATCAGATAAAATATATTTACATAAACTTGCAACATATTTGATTTTAAGGTAGACTAATTTTAAGGGGCAGGGGTAAATGTACCTCGATTAAGGAGCAAAAATGCACGAATACGTATTCAAAATGAAAAAAGGCGATATCGAAATCGAACTTAAATCGGATGATTTAGAATTTGTTGAAGAACAACTCAACAAATGGAGAGATGAACTACTTCAAGATACACCAAATAGATAGGTCTTAGATTATGACAACTTATTCGTTTAAAGTCACTAAAGGTAAATACCAGCTTTCACTGACAACAACCGATAGGGATATGATTGTTGATGAATTTGAGAAGTGGGTAAAGAAAGTTTCTGAATATGTAAACAAAAACAGAAAGCTTGAAACAACTGTCCACTCCGGACTTGCTATGTCTGCAGAGCGTGAACTTACGCAAAAACGTATAGAAGAACAACTTAAGCGTATTCCAAAGGCTGAGCCAATTGCAGATACAGCTTTAACAAAAGAAGAAGAACAACAGCAAGGTATTGATGCTCTTTACGCTCCGCCCCAAAAACAGCAAGAAGAACCGATGCCGACAATCAAAACCGAAAACGAAAATGTTCAAAACGTGTTCGATACAATTCTTGACCGCTCTATGCAAGCTCCGCAAAATGAGCTGTCTTTTAAGCCAAATCCTTCAATAAAGAAGGATAACGCATTCCTAAATTATATCAGCGGAAGAAAAGTTGAGAGAAAAATTGATTATTTGCTTATGACCGCTTACTATTTTACGCAATATGAGCAAAAACCGAGATTTACCCTAAAACAACTTAATGCAAAGTTGATGCAAAATATTGCGATAATCCTTGACCATAGTGTTGTACAAGAAGCAATAAACAGAGAATATCTTGAATGTCTGCCTGATTTAACAGGTGTAGTAGGTGCTTCAGAATACAGACTTACCGCATACGGTGAAAAAACTCTTTTAGAAGAAGGATAGAGGGTAAATATATATATGGATAGGAAAAAATTGAATATATAAGACTGTTGATGTTTTAAAAACAATTTTCCTCTTTCCACTTTCCACTATAATAAAGTAGGTCAGGTTTTACCTGACGATAACTAACTCTGTCCTGAGAGGTCAGGTTGAAAACGCTAAAATGTAAATCAAGTAAATGCTAATTTTGCTTAATTAAAAAAGCAAATCAAGCGTTTGCTTAAGCTTTTTTAGTCAATTTTTAATATGAGTTTTTTATTAATCTTTTATGCTAAAATGTTAAATTATGAAAAAGTTTTTACACTTTATTTTTGCTATAACCCTGATTTTTTGTTTTTCAAGCAGAGTTTGCGCAGAAGATAAAATAGTCCAAAATATAGATAGTAACCAGCTTTTCGAGCAGGTAACTTTATCTGCTCCACATGGTGATGAAATAGATGGGGTAAATCAGGGGGTAAATCAGGGGGTAAATCAGGGGGTAAATAACGCAGAAAATGAAGACTCCGCACCCGTTCAAGCTGTACAAGTCAGCGAGAACATGACACTTAGAGAAAAACTTAAAACAGTTTATAATCTTGAAGTTGACAGATACGATGTTCCTGAATATCTTTATAGAGAACCGCTAACTTATCACTTCAAGCCTGAATCAAAAATGGATAATATTCACGTTTGGGGTGCGTTTAATGCGTACAACGACATGGCTTTTTACGATAATGGCGGTGTTAAAGATAAAGTCCAATTTAATGCCCTAAACGTAGGTGTTGACGGATTTTTAAAAGATAATAACGGTGATTTCCGTGTAATGTTAGGTTTCCCTGTTCATTCACAAAGAAATTATACTCAAGGTCTTTTTGCAGATGTTTTTGTTGCAACAAATAAAATTCCGCACCACAGAATACAAATCGGACATTTTAGACCGCAAGTAGGCATGGAAGGCGGAAGCAGTTCCTATACACTTGGATTTTTCGGACGATCGCAAATCGCAACAAACTTTGGTACGGCAAGAAGGTTAGGCGGAAGAATTAAAGGTGACTACAGCTTTTTAGATTATGATTTAGGTTTGTACAGTTCAGGAACTTTTTTTGATGAGTGGTTCCCCGGCGCTGAATTTATTGGCTGGGTAAACGTTAAACCACTTGCAAAACTTGATGAAAATAAATACGGTAAACTTAAAATCGGAGGCGGTATAGATGCAGGAAGAAGGCATGACAACTTCTTTGTAACAGGAGCATACATAGGATATGATTACAAAAGATTTTCTGCTGAGTTTGAATGGGCAAACGCTAACGGTTATAACGGTTACAATGGATTTTCAAGAAAGCATGCTACAGGATTTTATACAACTCTCGGATATATGATTACTAAAAAACTTCAAATATTGGCATGTTATGACCAATTTACACCGGACAAAAATTTTGCGGAAAACAAAAAACGTGAATTCACTTTGGGTTTGAACTATTTTATTAAAGGTCAGGCTCTCAGACTTATCCTCAATTATGTATTCTGTCAAAATGATACAGCTAAAGATTCACACAGAATAATGCTCGGCGCTCAAATTTTAATATAAGTTAATCTTTTGGCAATAAAAATTTTAAGTGATATGATATAAAGAAGCAGGGTAAAGTGTATTATTTTACACTTAAAACGATTTATAAAAGGGGAGAAAATGAATTATCACAACATTACAACGGATGATATGCTAAATGGTGACGGACTTAGAACAGTACTTTGGGTTGCAGGATGCACTCACCATTGTCATAACTGCCAAAATCCGATTACTTGGGACGTTGCAGGAGGAATT
Source organism: uncultured bacterium (assembly GCA_902798645.1). GTDB lineage: Bacteria > Cyanobacteriota > Vampirovibrionia > Gastranaerophilales > Gastranaerophilaceae > CAG-196. Next base: position 21,082 of record CADBXV010000020.1, on the reverse strand, counting down.
CCGTTTGATGAAAAAGCAGAACAAGAGCTGTTTGATGATTTAAACAAACCTTACATTGAAGGCATAACCTTCTCAGGCGGAGATCCTCTGCACCCGTTTAATCGTGAAGAAGTTTTTCGATTGGCTAAAAAAATACGTGATGAACTGCCAAATAAAAATATATGGCTTTATACAGGTTTTCTGTGGGAAGAAATCAGAGATATTCCTGAGATTTCTTATCTTGATGTAGTTGCAGAAGGCAAGTTTGTTGAAGAACTTCTCGATCCGAAGTTACACTGGGTAGGAAGCTCAAACCAAAGAGTAATTGACGTTAAACCGACACTGGAAACAGGCGAAATAGTGCTGCATAACACATAAAATGTCTGATTAACCGATTCAGTTATTGTCAGGCAATACTTGACATTGAACCTAAATTAAAATTTAATTGTTAAATTTTGTTTATATACCCCCTTAACTTATTCACTTCTCAAATTTATATAGTAATATGTTGGTATGAAAAAATATCTATTACAAACAGTATGTTGTTTAGCCGTTACATCAATACTGGCACAGAATAATGTATTCGCAGCAGTTACGGGAGCTTTCGCCGAACACTACAATGCGGCACAAAACTATTTAACTCAAAGCCAATATTCATCAGCTATTGTTGAATTCAGAAAGGCTATGAGAATAAACTATCTTGACAATTCCGCAAGGATAGGAATTGTAAATGCATACTTAGCAAGGGCAGCCCATTATGCTAATACGGAAAAAAATTATGAAAAAGCGGCAAATGATTTCAGAAGTGCTTTATTCTATTTAAAGATGTATCCTGATAACGAGCAGGACATACAGAATTCCATAGGCATGATTCAGTCTGCAAACAGCAATCTTAATCAGTGTTTAAAAGTTATGGGAACTGATACTACACCGGGGGCAAGATACAAAAAAGCAGAAGAACTCAGAGCTATTGCAAATTTCCCTGCTGCGTCTTATGAGTTTTCAAAAGCTGCGGAAACCGAAAGATACGCTTCCGAAGGAAATGCTCAAATCGGAGATTTAATGAAGCTTTTAGGAAATGACAGACGTGCTTCTGAGTATTACAAAAAAGCTTTGCAGGCTAACCCGAGTGACGGTGTTACAAGAATGAAATACGCAAGAACTTTAGATAAAATAGGACAGTACGATACTGCCGTAAATCAATATAATGACGCTCTTGCAAATGCCAAAGGGGATATGGAAGTTCTTTATGCATTAGAAAGAATTTATCTTAAAAAGCTTGCCCAAACACCTAATGATGCGGATTTAAACGCTAATATAGGCGCAATAAAACAAGCTCAGGGTGATTTAGAGTCAGCATTAAGCTATTACGGGAAAGCAGAACGACTTAATCCAAACAGCACGCTTACAAGGCTGAATGTAGGAACTCTGTATCAGCAGAAAAAAGATTACAGACGTGCAATTGAAGCGTATGATTCTGTACTCACTCTTGAGCCGAGTAACACAAAAGCAATGTTTTACAAAGCAAGTGCTTTGTCGGAGATGGGCGACAAGCAAACTGCGTTAGCTTTGTACAAGTCAGTTGCCACTCTTGAACCGCAAAACCAAGAGGCGAAAAATGCAATTTCGGATATTATAAAAGAAACTATGTCACCGATTGAATATATCGGATACTTAAGCCAAAACGGAACAAATGCGGAATTATATGATTATTCGTATAAACTTCATAAAGAAGGTAAGATTGATGAGGCTATCCACGGATATAGAGCTTATCTGCAAAAAGACCAGTCAAAAGCTGATGCGTATGTAAATTTGGGTATATGTTATGCTTCAAAAGATGATTACGGAAGTGCAATAACAACTTTGAACGTGGCAAAAGAAAAATTCCCTGCAAATAACCTTGTGCTAAAAACTCTTAAAGAAATGCAGGGTGATTACGATTCAACTCGTATAGCCGCTGCCTCTGCAAGTTTTGATGCTAAAGATTACAAAAAGGCTATTGAACAATATTTGGATATAAAACCTGCAACCGAAAATACAATGCTTGGTGTTGCAGCTTCATATCAGGCTTTAGCGGATTATGATAATGCTATTGCATACTACAAAAAAGCAGAAGCAATTAATCCGAAAAATGCTGAAATTCCGTATTATATCGGATATCTTTATTCGGAACAGCAGAAATGGTCCGATGCGGAGGCTTATCTGAATAAGGCTGTCGCTCTTAATCCGCAATCTGAAGCAAAACAACTTTTATCTTACGTTCAGCAAAACGGTACTCTCGGTGTTTTAAATTCCGGTATAGAATTGTATGAGAAAAAAGATTTTGCAAATGCATTGACTAAATTTGGTGAAGTTATTAAAAAAGAATCAAATAATGCTTATGCATATTATTACAGAGCGCTTATTTATGATGAGCAAAAACAGCCAAAATCGGCAATTGCGGATTATTTGAATGTGTTAAAATATTCAAAAGAATTCCCGATTGTTAACTATATGACAGCAGTTGACTACGACGGTTTAGAAAACTATAAAGAGGCTTTCAAGTATTACAAAAACTTCGTTGCGGAATATTCAACGGATGATGAGTACTTGAAATATGCAAAAACCAGAATAAAAGAACTTGAACCTTTTGCAAAATAATAATCTGAATATACAAATCAACTGCTAAAAATCTACACAACAGAGATAGTTATTATTAGGCATAACCTGACCTACTTTGAAAAAGTCTTATATGTTCAATTTTCTCCTGTTTATATATTTATCCTTGTAGGTCAGGTTTCACCTGACAAAAACTTATATAAAAATCGGGTTGAAAACAAAGTTTTCAACCCGATTATATTTCTTACAAAGTTTCAACGATTAGAATTGAATAGTTAATACTTCGTCAGGATTCAATGCAGAATCGTTAGTTGTGTTAGGTACGATGATGTACTTAACTTCGTCAACTAATTCATAGCATACACCGAATACACCGGTTGTTGTTGTCTTAACAATATTAGTAGCACCTTTACCAACTGCAATAACACCGCTGCCAATGCTCTTTAGACCTTTTAGCGGATGTAAGCAGAATGTATCAGAAACTGTATCGCTTAAGTTATCAACAACTTCTTCTGTTCCGTTAGAAACTACGTTACCAACTGTAGAAACTGTTCTGCCTGAAACACCTGCTGTTCTGCCTACTAATTCAACCGGAGCAGAAAGAACTCTTGCAATGATGTTTGGATTTTTCTTAACATCAACTGAACCGCTTACAGCGTATGTTGGGAATGATGCTTTCAAACCATCATTAGAGATTTCTTTGAATGATACTTCAATGTAGCCCGGATTCTTAACGCCAGGTCTTGCAACACCTGTTACAACACCTTTAACTGTTGAACCTGCCGGGAATGTAACACCTTCAACTGTTGCAGAATCAGTAGTCTTAGCTGTGAATGTGTCACCTACGTTAGAAGTTCTTGCAGAAAGTCTTTCGCTCAATTTGATAGTAACTTGAGTAGGAACATAAGCTGTTGCACAGCCTTCTGCACCGTTAGTTGTATCAATGTGGAATTTAGCTTTCATAGCTGAAATCATGTATGCAACTTGTTCTCTTGTTAAGTATTCTGCTGAAACAATCTTATCTTGTTCAGGAAGTGCTTCTAAGATACCTGAAGCGATAACTTCGTTTGTACAACCGATTGCCCATTTAGGAATATATTTAACTTCTTGACCGTTGTATACAGGTGTTGCATCAGCATCGTGGTTTACAACCATTAACTTAGCAAATGTAGCGAATACTTCTGCTTTTGTTATAGCTTGATCAGGTTTGAATGTGTTATCAGGATAACCAATCATAACGTCTGCTGCCAAAGCTTTGTCGATTTCAGATTTTGCCCAATAAGTATCAGCTAAGTCAGTGTATTTGTTAGCTGCTTCTTGAGAGAAACCTAAACCTGTAACGATTTGCCAAGCAAGTTCAGAACGAAGAATTGCTGATTTTGCATCAAATGATGCTGCTCTTGCTGCATCCATAGAGCTCTTCATATCTGAAATAGCTTTTTCAGCTGCTCTGCCGATAACAACATTTTCTTTTCCTGTAATTGTTTTTGCATTAGCCGCTTTAAATACTTTTGCACCTGTAGTAACTGAATCTGTGTTACCTGTCAATAATGAATGACCTTGTGTGCTGAATAATGTAGGATGTGCATATGCTTGAACGTCACCTGTCGGTTCACTTGCAAATGCTATTCCTGAAGTTAAGCATACAACACTAAGTGTTGCTAAAATTTCTTTAGATAATCTCATACTTCTCCTTTCGTATAATTTCCATATCTATTTTACAACAAATATGAAAAATTGTAACATGTTTTTTTAATTTTTCCAACTTTAGTATAATACTCTCACCTATTTTTTTGGTAATAAATATGCTTGAGGATAACAATAATCCTCCTTAAAACCTATGCTCCTGTATAATTTCAGAGCTTTGTAATTATTTGTTTCGGTTGTTACATTAAATTCCGAAAAATTTCTTTTTCCGAGTTTTGTCCAATCTACCACAGTTTTTATTGAGCGATTTAACAAATGCTCGGAATAACCTTTTCCTCTATGGTTTTTGTCTATTGCAACAAGAGGAATATTGCCTATTGTACCGCCGGTTACGTTTGATAAAGCAAATCCTACCGGTGTATCATTGTACAAAAGGACGGAAGTTACTTCCGGTAAAAACTCTCCGTATATATTTTCAACAATTTTATTGATAATGTCTTTTGTGCCTTCTATTGTTTTAAATCTTGAATCAAACAGGGCATCTTGAGTATCTTTGAAGGATTCATGAATAACTTTTATCAACTCTTCACGATAGATGTCGTTGTATCCTACCACTTTGTACCCTTCTTCTAATTCTGAAAGTTTCATATTTTCCAAAATTCTTTCGGAAGAAGCATTTCCCATCATAAATCTCAAAACGGCAAGTCCTACAAATTGGAATCCGAATTTTGATATATCAGCCGTAAATACTGATTGATGCCCGAGCATAGGATAAGTAACCACTTTAGACATTCTGTCCGGCTCTGTGACGGACATAAATTTTTCTATAAGAAGCTTGATTTTTGTAATCTCATCTTCTGTTCCCAAACAGTGAATAACATTTAATTCTACAGACTCGGATATGGAAGTTGTGTATACAAGAAATGCTGTCGGAATATCGTTTTCCTTTAGAATAATGCAGTTTAAATATTTTCTTTCTACCGCATCTATAAAATCGTCATATTCCAAAGGCTCAAGCTCAAATTTGTACTCGTTTATTGCTTTTGATTTGAAGTCGTTATACACACCTTTGAAAAATTTAAATGAATCGCTTTCTAAAAGTTCTACTTTGTAATTGTTTTCTGACATTTTTATCCTCGTTTTAATTAAGTGACTAAGTGACTTCGTTCGCTTTCACTTACTTGGTGATTAAGTGATTAAGTTAATAAATATGTTTATAACTGCCTCGTTACTTTATCACCTCATCACGCCGTCACTTCATAAAATGTGATGCATTTTTTCACGCTTTGTTTCCATGTATCTTGCGTTGTATTCCGTAATCTCTGATTGGAGATTAATATTTTCGTGTATGGTTAGTCCGTAACCTTTTAAACCTATGATTTTCTTAGGATTATTAGTTATAAGGTTAAAATTGTTAAATCCCAAATCAAGTATAATTTGCGCACCGACACCGTAATTTCTTAAATCCGGAGCAAATCCCAAAGAGATATTAGCTTCAACCGTATCCTGTCCTTGTTCTTGAAGCTTGTACGCTTTCAATTTATTGATTAAGCCGATTCCTCTGCCTTCGTGGTCACGAATATAAATTACAGCACCTTTGCCGTATTCGGATATCATTTTAAGTGCCGCATGCAGCTGCCAATTGCAGTCACATTTAAGGCTGTGGAATACGTCCCCGGTTAAGCATTCACTGTGAACTCTGATTAGCGGAACTTTATCCGAGCCGTCATCTTTAACCATCGCAACATGTTCACAACCGGTAATTGTATCTGTGTATCCTATAATATTAAAATCTCCGAATTTTGTCGGCAAAAATACTTCGACTTCTCTTTTTACAAATCTTTCACTTTTAAGCCTGTACGCTATCAAGTCCGCAACTGTAATAATTTTAAACCCATGCTTTTGGGCAAATTCAAACAAATCGTCACGACGCATCATTGTTCCGTCGTCTTTCATTATTTCACACATAATTCCTGCAGGTCTGTGTCCGCAGATTTTTGCCAAATCAACAACGGCTTCTGTGTGTCCGCAGCGCTTTAAGACACCGCCTTTTCTCGCAACGCAAGGGAATAAATGCCCGGGTCTGCGAAGATCTGACGGTTCGGCATCAGGTGCGATGGCAACTTCTATCGTTTTTGCTCTGTCATATGCTGATACACCGGTTGTTACACCAAATTTAGGATTTGCATCAATGCTCAATGAAAATGCGGTTTGCATGCTTTCAGTATTACGTTCAACCATTTGAGGCAAATCAAGCTTTTTTGCAATCTCATCTGATATTGCAAGGCATACTATTCCTCTGCATTCTTTTGTTATAAAGTTAACAAGTTCAGGGGTTACAAACTCAGCAGAACAAATTAAATCACCTTCGTTTTCCCTATCCTCATCATCTGCTACTATTAAGGGTTTCCCTTGTTTAAAGTCTTCTATAGCTTCTTCTATTTTATTAAATTCATTTCCCATTGACACCATATTCTAAAACCCATTTTCCGCAAGGAATTCCATGCTTATCCCTGACCTATTATCACTCGTTGATAAAAATTTTTCAATATATTTAGCTAAAATGTCAGTTTCAACATTTACAAAGTCACCGCTTCTTAGGTATTGTAGGTTAGTATTTTTAAATGTGTGCGGAATTACTGCAGCTTCAACTATATTCCCTTCAATTTTCGCAACGGTAAGGCTTATTCCGTCAATTGCGATTGAACCCTTTTTTACAACGTATTTTGCGCTCTTGTCCGAAAGTTTGCATTGTACAATATAAAAATTTCCGTCTTCTTTTATTCCCACGCAATTGCCGACAGAATCAATATGCCCCGAAACTATATGTCCGCCAAATCTTCCGTCTGCAGGCAACGCTCGTTCCAGATTAACCGCAGAGCCTGCTCTCAACTTGTTAAGAGCGGTTACTTTCATTGTTTCGGGCGAAATGTCAGCATCAAAACTGTCTGAATTTAATTTTGTAACAGTAAGACAAACACCGTTTACGGAAATGCTGTCGCCGAGTTTCGTTCCTTCAAGTACTGTTTTTGCGTGAACAGTTATTCTGTTGTTTGTGACAGCAAGAATTTTTCCTAAATCTTCTATAATACCTGTAAACATAGTGTTATTGTATCACAACACCTGTTCTATTGTAAATCTTTGTAAAACTTTTAAATAAAAATGTAACAATTTTAGTTTGGCAAAATCAAAGGCTTTGACATGATTTTTGTAAATTTTTGTTGCGTTTTGTAAATTTTTCTTGACATGATATTTCATGATTTAAAAATTTATTATAGCATGCTCTTATCAACTATCCCCAAATCTCCTCCCAAAATTATTAGAGAAAATACTTATACTGACTCAAAGGGAAAAGAAAAAACGAGTCAGTTTTTATTTTGCAAATTTTCTTTGTATTATTGCAAGTATAAATATGATTAAAAATAATATGTAAGCAAGAGCGCAAGACTTTCCGACATCAAAATATTCAAATGCATATTTATATATTGAATAAACGATTACGTTTGTTGAATCTTGAGGGCCACCTTCTGTCATTACATAAATTAAATCAAATATTTGGAATGAAGATATAAGCGTTACGAGCATTACAAAGTATGTTGTCGGTTTTAAAAGCGGAAGCGTTATTTTTAAAAAAGTTTGAACACTTCCTGCGCCGTCTATTTTTGAAGCTTCGTACAAGCTGTTGTCAATTGTTGAAAAGCCCGTCAAAAATAATACTACATTGTATCCTATTAACTTCCATACAGATACGAATATTAAAACAGGCATAGCAAGATGAGTGCTGAACAGCCAAGTATAATGCGTTTTTAGTAATGTGTTTACCGCCCCTATATTCGGATCAAAAATCCAGCCCCAAACAATTGCGATTACAACAGCCGGCGTTATAAACGGCAAAAAGTATATTGTTTTGTATAATTCACTGCCTACTATTTTTGAGTTTAGAATAGAGGCGATTAGAAGGGGAATTATTACGGCAAAGACAGTTGTTGATATTGCATAAACAAATGTATTAATAAGAATTTGCAAAAACTCTCCCTGTGATAAAACAGCTTTGTAGTTGTCTAATCCTACGAATTTTATTTCATTAAGCAAATCCCATTGTGTAAAGCTCAGCGCAAAAGAACAGAATATCGGAATTATGATAAAAACAAAGGTTCCGATAAGCGCAGGAAGTATAAATAAATATCCGCTTTTACTTTCATTCATAAAAATATTATACAAAAATACGCAGTTTTTGTCAGGTGAAACCTGACCTACTTTGTTTTAGTGGTAAATGGTAAATGGTAAATGGAAAGTTGAAAGTTGAAAATTGAAAGGGGTTTTAAAAATACACCCTCTCCCCAGCTCTCTCCCACACTACTGTCCGAGATAAATTTAAATAAAATCCAGTAAATCAATATAAAAATAATCTTTTGAGCATTTACTACTAAGTAAAGATTCAAAAAAATATTTTATAATAAGCTGGATTCCTCGGCTTAATCAGCCTCGGAATGACATGGCGCGAAAACTACCGGTAGAACGTCATTTTGAGGAACTGTGTTCCGAAAAATCCAGCCTTTTATTAATTATTTTTATTTAATCAAAAATTATCATGGACAGTAGTGAGGGAGAGGGGAAGGGAAGAGGGTACGTCTGTTTTTGTTTTCCCAAAGGTTTAAACCCTCTCTCCAGTTTGTAGCGTGCACTTTAGTGCACGAAATTAATAATATTTAAACAATTTAATC